>JAITNR010000191.1 GCA_031290375.1 Prevotellaceae bacterium
GGCAGGCGGGAATACCTGTACGAAATCCTGCAAAAAGCCACCGACCTCGCCTACGACGGATGGATGATTGAATCGCACGTCCGCCCCGACGAAGCGTGGAGCGACGCTGCACAGCAAATAACGCCGCCGGAGCTGGTTGCGCTGGCACAAAAAATCGTGCAACGCGCCCCATCCTCCGCCAATGCCGACTTTATCGGTAAATTGCAGGACATGCGCATGCAAATAGATTGGATTGACGACCAGTTGGTGGATTTGCTCGCGCAGCGGATGAAAGTGTCGGACGATATTGGCGAGCAGAAAAAGGTGAACAACGTTGCCATTCTGCAATCGCACCGGAGGAACGAGCTGTTGCAAAAAGCGCTGGACAAGGGCGAAGCAGCCGGTTTCGCTCCGGCATTTATCGAAGAACTGTTTGAGTTGATTCATCAGGAATCCATCAACAGGCAAACAAAAATAATGAATGAATAGTATGCGGAACATACATTTACACCTTGCCGCGCCCGCCTCCAAAAGCATGACGCAACGGGCAATTGCCGCCGCACTGCTGGCGTATGGCGAAAGTGCTATCGTCAACCCGTCGCTCTGCTTCGATGCGTTGGTGGCGCGGGGTATTGCAGCCGCGCTGGGCTCCATTGTTATGGAACATAACAAGACGTTGCGCATCGCAGCGCACTCCAGGCATTGTGCAGACACATTGCATTGCGGGGAATCGGCGTTTTGCGTGCGGTTGTTTACCCCGATAGCCGCCCTTTTGGGAATGTCGCTAACCGTTATCGGCAACGGCACCCTGCTCAGCCGTCCGCTGCCCGACGTTACGGACGCGCTGGCTGCCTTCGGCGTAACGGCGAGCATGGAAAACAACCTCTTGCCCATACATCTGAGCGGCGTCCTGCAATCAGGCACGGCAACCGTTGACGGGTCGAAAAGTTCGCAAACACTATCGGGTTTGCTGATGGCGTTGCCCGTGCTGCGCGGCAATTCGGAAATTACGGTAACCCGCCTCGCAAGCCGCCCCTACGTGGATATGACGTTGGAAGTGATGCGGGCTTTCGGCGTAACTGTAACGCACGACGATTACAGGCATTTTCACATTCGCGGAAACCAGCGCTACATGCCGCAAACCTATACGGTGGAAGGCGACTGGAGCGGCGCGGCTTTCTGGCTGGCGACTGCCGCTATCGGCGGCGACATAACCGTTACGGGACTGCGCAACAACAGCGCTCAAGCGGACAAAGCTATTTTGCAGGCTTTGCAACAGGCAGGCGCTATCGTACAATGGCAGGGCGACACTTTGACCGTCCGCCGCAATACGCTAAAAGCTTTCCGCTTCAATGCTTCCGATTGTCCCGATTTGTTCCCCCCACTGACGTTGCTTGCCGCTTTTTGCGAAGGCGTGTCGGTGATTGAAGGCGCGGAACGTTTGATTCACAAAGAAAGCAACCGCGCGGCGGCATTGCAGCAGACATTCGGGAAATTGGGCATTGCCGTTTCAACGGAAGGCGACAAACTGATTGTGCAGGGCGGGACGGTGCGCGGCGGCGACGTGTCGTCGTTCCACGACCACCGGATTGCTATGGCTGCCGCCTGCGCCGGACTGTTCACCGACACGCCGGTACGCATTGACGACACGGAATGTATCAACAAATCATACCCGCAATTCATGCAAATTAATTATAAATTATAAATTATGAATGGCGCAAAGCGGGTGATGTTCAGTTAAACGATTAAACAATTAAACAAATAAACAACATGAATACTTTTGGACAGTGTTTCAGGGTTAGTATTTTTGGCGAATCGCACGGCGAGGTAATTGGTGTGGCGGTGGACGGATGTCCTGCCGGAATAGCCATTTGCCCTGCTGATTTTATGCACGACCTGCAACGGCGACAAAGCGGCGCAAAAGGCACTACCGCCCGCAGGGAAGCCGATGTGCCGCGTATAGTCAGCGGAGTATATCAAGGATACAGCACCGGCGCGCCCGTTGCCATCCTTTTTGAAAACAACGACACCCGTTCGGGCGATTATGAGCTGTTCCGCTCCGTTCCCCGCCCGGGACATGCCGACTTTGCCGCTACGAAAAAGTGGGACGGGTTCAACGATTTACGCGGCAGCGGGCATTTGTCGGGACGGCTGACGGTAGCGCTGGTTGCCGCCGGAGTGATTGCCAAAAAACTTATTGCGCCGGCGACTGTCGAAGCAGAGTTGACGGAAGCAGGCGGACAGGCGAATATTGCCGAAGCGGTCGAAAAAGCGGTAGCGGCTGGCGATTCCATTGGCGGCATAATTACCTGTAGCGTAAGAAATGCGCCGGCAGGATGGGGCGAGCCGTTCTTTAATTCGGTGGAGTCGTTGATTAGCCACTTGGTTTTTTCTATTCCGGGCGTCAATGCCATTGCGTTTGGGACGGGCTTTGAGGCGGCTCGCATGCACGGCTCCGAACATAACGATGCCTTTATTTCTCCCGAAGGACAAACAGCTACCAACCACGTGGGTGGCATCAACGGCGGCATCACCAACGGCAACGAAATCTTTTTCCGCGTATCCGTAAAACCCACGTCGAGCATAGCCAAACCGCAGCATACGCTCAACATGACTACCGGCGAAATAACCGAACTCGTCATTCGCGGACGGCACGACGCCTGTTTCGCGCTCCGCCTGCCCGTGATTGTCGAAGCCGCAACAGCAATAGCTTTGGCGGAACTGATGTCTTTGGGGGTAAATTTGAATGAATAATGAATAGTGAAAAATGAACAATAAATGATAAATGCGTTCTTTGCGTGAAAGTATCCATTCTTCACTGTTCATTATTAATTATTCATTCAAATACGTTCCAATATTCCAATAAATTCATACCTTTGCAAAATGAAGCGTTACATAATATCGGTAATTAATTTTCAACTTTTAATTAAAAAATGACTAATCTCTCTTTTTTTTCAAAATTAAAACAATACATCCAATCTTATGATGAAAACAATATTTTTGTTTTGACAGACAAAAATGTTGATAAGCTTGTATTGCCAAAAATCATTGACAATCTTCCTGCTTTTGAAGAAATAAAAAAAATAGTGATTTATGCAGGCGAAAACAGTAAAAACATAGATACCGTTACAGAGATTTGGCGGGTTCTTACTGAAAGTTATGCGGAACGTAATTCGTTGTTAATCAATATCGGTGGGGGAGCAGTATCGGATATTGGCGGTTTTGCAGCGGCAACTTTTAAGCGTGGTATTGACTTTATAAACATACCCACAACGCTGCTCGCCGCTGTTGATGCCTCTATTGGTGGAAAAACAGGGGTCAATTTTTTCAACTGCAAGAACCAGATAGGCGTTTTTGCAATGCCCAAAGATGTAATAGTAAATGTGGATTTTTTCGATACTTTGGACGATAAAAATTTGTATGCAGGCTATGCCGAAATGCTGAAATACGGCTACATATACAGCAGGCAACTTTTAGAAAATACTTTTAAACTGAATTTACAAAATATTGATCAAGACTTGTTTATAAACTTAATTAACGAAAATATTTTTGTCAAAAACAAATTCGTTACCCTTGACCGATACGATATGGGCAACAGGCAAGCCCTCAATTTTGGGCATACCTTTGGGCATGCATTTGAGAGTCTTTCGTTGAAACAACCAAAGTCAGAGCCATTGTTGCACGGTGAGGCGGTGGCATGGGGAATGGTTTGCGAGTTGCTTTTGTCGCACCTAAAATTCGACTTTGACAAAGATGAGGTGCTTCGACTGCACACCTTTGTCAAAGAAAATTACCCCGCACTCAATGTTTCATGTGCAAAGCAGGACAAAATTTACGAACTAATGAAGCAGGACAAGAAAAATGCCTTGTCTGAAATAAAAATTACGCTTTTAAAAGAGGTAGGACAATACCAAATCAATCAAACCGCCACAAAAGAGGATATTTTCAAAGTGCTGGACTATTTGTGTTAGCAATTTTGAGGAGAAACAAAGAAAATGAACAATGAATAATTAAATGCGGACTTTGCGTGATAATTGCATCTGCATGATAATTGCATTTGTGTCCGTAGGACTAAATGTTAATAACCGTAAGTGAAACTTACGGCTAAAAACTACCGATACCTCAACCTGTAGGGTTGAACAAGAATAATGAACAATGGAGTAACATTGCTCTTGCCCTTCGCGTCATTGCGAAGAACGAAGCAATCCGGCGTCATTGCGGGTCGTAGCCCGCAATGACGGGTATTTGGAAGTGATTTAGGTACAGATTACGATATTCATTTGTGAAAAATAAATTTGCACAATCCAAAAATTATATCTACCTTTGCACCCGATTTTGAACTCATGTAAATTTTTATTAACAATTAACTCAACACATGTTATCTAACTCGCTATCAGTCATTGGTTATTCAGCAAATAAAAATGTTTTAACATTTTTTATGACTGAAATGTTTGGTAATATGGAAAATATTGTTACACACACACACACACACACACACACACACACATGAGCTCACCTACACATTATTATTATACGCGCGCGCGAAATATAATAATAATCGGCTAAATACACAAGAAAGTTTAAGAAATTTTTGCGTAGAAAACTATGCAAAAAAAGACAGCAATATAAACCTTCGGAAAGATGTTACATTCTTTCGGGGGGTTCTCTTTATTAATTCTATTTATAATAATCTGTATCGGCTTAATTGGACGGATGAAATTTCCGGTACATTTTACAGCAGTTACTGGATTGATAAATCGGCTCCCGACCTTGTCCGAAAAGCCGCTTTTGATGCCGACAGACAAACATTTACAATCAGCTATGTCGGCTCGCAAACCGTGAGCAGCGGAAAAACCTCTTTGAGAGGCGTAACAAGCAAAGAAAATATGATTAAAAAAGTCTGTACCCGCGCCATTGACGAAGCTATTGTACAACTGCAACGAAACTATGATGAGTTTAAAGTGAAAACGCCGCTTATTGCAGTTTCGCCCATTACGGCAAGTATTGGGCGAAAGGAGGGAATAACGGAAAATTCCAAATTTGAAGTCCTCGAAAAACAAGAAGATGCTAATGGCAGAACTTCCTATACACGGGTAGGCGTAATCAAACCCGTGCGCGGAAAAATCTGGGACAATCGTTATCTGTCGGATGCCGACGGTTTTGCAGGCGCAGATTTGGGCGCAACAGAATTTGCCAAAGTCAGCGGCGGAGATTTTTATCAGGGTTTGCTAATTCGAGAAATCAAATAAGTTTTATTTAAAATCAAATACAGTAACAGTATGAGAAGAGTTTTATTTTTTATTTTTTATTTTGGCTTCATAAATATTTTGCAGGCACAGGACATCATTTTAAAAACCAACGGCGAAGAAATAAAAGCTACAATTATAGAAGTAGACGAAACCAAAGTGAAATACAAAAAATTTTCCAATCAGGACGGACCTGCCTACTTCCTGCTCAAAGAGGAGATATTTATGATTACGTATCCGAACGGGGACAAAGATTTTTTTGGGCGCAAACAAGCCGCTCCCTCAACTCCAATTACACAAGCGGTAATGCCTCCTTCCAACGGCAAAGTGTACAGAACAGGCAATCTCTATAATGAAAACGGAGTCAGGGGTATTATCTATAAGGTAAGCAAAGACGGGCAACACGGGATGATATTCTCAATGCAGGCAGTAGATAAAAAGATGCGGAACTGGTGCTCCGATAACAGCTATTACGAGGAAACTCAGGCATACAGCACCACAGACGGCATGTATAATATGCAACAAATTGAAAACTATATCGCCGCCGGTAATGCCAATTGGGATGATTTTCCAATGTTTCAATGGGCAAGAAGTCTGGGATATGGTTGGTATCTGCCCGCCGTGGATGAAGTGAGAGAACTCATTGAAAATTTATTTCTTAGCGACTTGGCTACGGTCTCAGAATTAGATTATTCTGCAAGGGAAGACTACGCTATGCCATTGGGCAATTGTCCGGTTGCTCACTTTAACCAAGTCAATGCCGGTTTTATAGAAAAGGGAAGTTACAGTTTTTGTCAAAATTCCTACGCATGCGGTTATATGGGTACTTCCACAGAAACAAAAGCAGGACTTGTATTTTGTTTCATGTATGTTCACAATTTTATCGGTCAATGGGAAGATGTTCAACAATGGAGATTAATTCCTGTAAAAAAGGGGAAATCGGCAGCAAAAAGTATATCCACAAGGGCAGTTCGTCATTTTTAATTAATAATGAATAATAATACAGTCGTATGAAAAAAGGTATCATTTTTATAGTATTTTCAGCATGTGTGCTTACTGCTTTGCAGGCGCAGGACATTATTTTGAAATCAGACGGCGAAGAGATACAGGCACGGGTAACAGAGGTGGGTACTTCGGTGATAAAGTACCAAAAATTCAGCAATCTGTCGGGACCTGTATACAGCATTGTCAAATCAAAGGTGTTTATGATTACCTACGAAAGCGGAGATAAAGACATATTTGGTCGCACAAAAGAGCCCGTACAACAGGCACAGGCAACACCGCCTGCAGTAGAAAAAAGTCCGGCAAAGAGGCGTATTTACAACATCTCTACCGAAATACCGGATGAGGCATGGGATTTTTAAAATAAAAAATAAGAACAAATGATGAATGATAAACGGTTTAATTTTAAGCAATATATGAACAGAAAAAAGTATGCTGTCTTTTTCTTTTTGTCTGTGTTGGCAATGAGCGGGCAGGCTCAAACGAATGACGGTGTTATTCAATATCGGCGCAGTTCTCTCTATTCAATGTTAATACAGCATCCTGATAAAAAGTTTGCTCAAGAGATAGCGGAGATTTTTTATTCCATCCCCGTCCCCGACAAGTTCGACAACCACGATTTAAACATAAAAGTGGTGAATGCAATTCTTGCAAAGCGTCAAAAAGAAATTGATACGGATGTGATAGAGGAATTTTTCAAAAACAATGCGGTCGGTCGTCGGTTGGTAGCAAAATGGTTTAACAAAAACATGACTGACGGAACCTTTGACATGAACCTGATATTCGAGCGGGGATTTTTCAACGCTTCGGTCATTGATGCGGCTATCGCCCAACACTCTGCACGTGGAAAAGCCATGCTTGCCGATGCAGGCGTAGAACTCATTGGCAATACCTTTATTATCGTACATGATATTCGCTATGTGGACAAAGAGAAGAAAGCACAAACTACGGCTATGGTTTTTAAGGCTTTTGCAGGTGTCGCCGGTGCTGTTGCCGGAGGAGCAGGTCTTTCTTCTAATCTGGGTCGGACTGCCGATTTGGCTAAATCTATTGCAAACTTGGGTGGAAGCGTTTCGGATATAATATCGGGGTTCAAAGTCGTGGTTACCTCGCATCTCTTTCGCCTGAATTGGAATGAAGAGGTTGCCAACGTTTTCTATCAATATTATTACATGGACAAAAAAAGTTATGACCCTGCTCGAAAAGCGGCTTTTGAAAAAGATAAACAGTGGTTTACCATCACCTATATTGGTTCTCAGGATGTAAAGAGCAACAAAACTTCCATACGTGGCGTGCAAACCAACGGAGACATGATTAAAAAGGTATGTACCCGAGCCATCGACAAAGCTATTGCAGAGTTGCAGCTAAGCCATGAGGAGTTTAGGATAAAAACGCCTTTGATTTCAGTTGAACCTCTATTGGCATACATCGGAACAAAGGAGGGCATTACTAACAGTTCGCGCTTTGAAGTTCTTGAAAGGATAGAAGATGAAAACGGCTACACGAGCTACAACCGCGTTGGTATTATTCGTCCTGTAAGAAACGGCATTTGGGACAATCGTTACTTAGCCGTAGAAGAGGGCTTTGATAATGCCGAACTCCATGCCACTCAATTTGAAAGGGTGAGCGGAAGAGATTTTTATACAGGAATGTTAATCAGAGAAATTAGATAATAATAGGATTTTGAATCAATTATTCAACAAAAAAAAATAATAAATATAAAACAGTAATAAAGTATGAATACAAAAAGAACAGGACTTGTCTTGTGTTTCGCACTGGCGGCGGTAGCACTGAATGCTCAAGACATTATCATCAAAGAGAACGGCGATGAAATCAAAGCCAAAATAACAGAAATTTCAGCTTCTGAAATTAAGTACAAGAAATTCGGCAACGAATCAGGTCCAACCTACTCCATTCTGAAATCGGAAGTGTTTATAATCAAGTATGAGAACGGAGAAAAAGAGGTGATGTCCACCGAAACTGCACCTGCCAAAGCTGCCGAGCAAAGTGTGCCAATTACGCCGGTTGAGCCGCCGGTAAGGTCAATAATCAGTCAGGTAGTTCCGCCTCCCACGCCTGTTTCGGAGAAACCAGGCGTCCCGGATGAAACTTGGAAGGAATTTCATAAAAAACGCTTTAAACGCAACGCTTTTGGTTTGGATTGGGGCACACATCTTCTATGGAATAAATTCGGGGACAACAAAGTTGGAGCCAGCATGGGATTTCGCTATCTGCACAATTGGAATCAGTTTATAGGAAATGAATTTTTTAAAATCGGTGTTACTACTGCTGAGAATTTAATAGCTCAATTTATGACGGGTATTCGCTGTAATCTTCCTTTTGGATACAGCAACAAATCGTTTTATCTGGCACCAAGAGCGGGGGCAGGAATAATACTTGCCGATAAAGATCACAAAGTATCTTTTTGTACTGAAATTGAATGTGGAGTCCAACTGTCGCGTACTTTTATGCTTGGATATTATTTTAATTATCAAGGTGCCGGATACATCGTCAGAGATGATTATTCCTATAAACCTGTATATGCTATTGGTTTTCGCATAGGGTTTAATTTTGGCAAAGCACCTGATTTCAGATAAGATATTATTTATTTAATTATTTATTTTAAACAAATTATAAAAATGAAAGTAAAATTGATTGTTTTAGCCTTTTTCTGCCTCCTGTCGTTTGTAACGGCGGAAGCAAAAAAACCGGAGAATTTAAAGTATGACATTGAATGTGTGGGCAACGGCGCACAGAGTACTTACCTTGTTAAGGTATGGGTGTATGGCAAAGCGAGTCAAATCACCTCTGATGTATTGAAAAAATATGCTGTTCACGGCGTTATTTTCAAGGGTTACAGTGGACGGAATGGCTGCACATCTCAAAAACCGATGGCACAAAGTCCGGTGCTGGAACAGGAACGCGCAGATTTTTTTGACGCTTTCTTTAACAATGACCGCAGTTATGCCAAATACACCACCGAAGTGGACGGCACAACAGAACGGGTAAAGGTAGGCAAAGAGTACAAAATCGCAGCTGTGATTTCGGTATCCAAAGAGCTCCTCAGGCAGGACTTAGAAAAAGCGGGAATAATCAGGGGGTTGTCCTCCGGTTTTTAGTTAATAATAAACTTTAAAATGGATAAGATGAGAAATGTATTTAAAATTGCGGTCGGCTTGTTTGCCGTATTGCTTGTAACGGGATGCAGAACCGCCTCTGCTTCGTTCTATAAACACGAAACCGAGTGTCTTGGCGTGGAGTTGGACGGCTCTCAAACCCTCAAATCATGGGGGACGGGACGTTATTGGAAAGACGCTGCCGATCAGGCAAAGAAAAATGCCGTACGGGATGTTGTTTTCAAAGGAAACTTCATCGGTACGGGGGAATGCGAAGTCAAACCTTTGTTGCTTGAAGTAAATGCCGAAGAAAAATATAAGGCATACTTCAATGCATTCTTCAAAGATGGCGGAGAATATGCACGATACGTCTCGCTTCGTGATGAACGTATTCCACGGCATATAATTCGTGTCAGAGATTCACGCAACAAAGACCAGTCGCTCTACAGCGTTGTGGTACGGGTGGAACGTGCCGAGTTAAGAGAAAAATTAATTAATGATGGTATATTAAAAAAATAATCAGTTATGAAAAAAGCAGTTTTAAATTTTATTGGTCTATTCTTTTGTCTCTCTCTCTTGGGACAGGCAAAAAAGCCCACGCTGATGGTAGTTCCCAGCAATGAGTGGTGTACTCAAAACGGTTATATGATGGAATTTGACAATCAAGGCACAACTGAACTGTTGCCTGACTTTAAATTGGCTTTGCAAACCAATTTTGACCTTAACAAGGTGATTACCAAAATAGGCGGGCTAATGGCAGAAAAAGGATTTCCGCTGGTTGATTTATCCGCCTCAATCAGTAATCTGGAACGCAGCAATGCCATGAATCGTGCCGTACAAAGTAAAAATTCAGGTGCATTGATAGTAGAAACGCCGCTTGATATGTTGAAAAGGCAAGCCAAATCGGATATAATCCTTGAAATTAATTGGAAATTGATTTCAAACGGTCCTAAAAAGACAATAGATTATTATATCAGAGGAATAGATGCTTATACCAACAAACAGATTGCGGATGGAGGAGGTGCGGAAAAGCCTTCTTTTGCGGCGGAGGTTTCCGTATTGCTGGAAGAGGCTGTTTTGTCTAATATGGATAATTTTGCAGCAAAATTGCAAACTCATTTCGATGATTTGTTTGCTAACGGTCGCGAAGTTACTGTTGGCATACAAGTATTCGAGAATGCTAAAAACATAGATTTGGAAACAGAATTTGACGGTATGGAGTTAAGTGAAATCATCAACGACTGGATGGCTCAAAATACCGTAAAACACCGTTTTAACAAATCTAACGCATCAGCTTATTTCATTCGGTTTGAGCAGGTACGTATTCCATTGTACAGGGAAGACGAAATGCCAATGGATACTGAAGACTTTGTCCGAAATCTGATGAGGTTTCTCAGGGCTGCCCCTTATAACCTGACTTCCAAGATAGAACAGAGAGGTTTGGGCGAATGTATATTAATTATTGGAAATAAATAAAAAGGAAATAATATGAAACGTATATCAATTTTAATTATTGGCGTATTAAGCCTTGTAAGCACATCATTTTACGCACAAAATTGTGAAATACCTCTGATACCGCTTGTTCAGGATGGAACAGACCCGCTTCCTGTGGAAGCCAAGTCATTTTTGGAAGACAAACTGACACAGATAATCGTCCGAAACGGCATAAGCGCAGGCAATGGTTACGGGCAATTTTATCTTTTGGCTAAAATATCTTTGCTGTCCAAAGACATCGTACAGGGATCGCCTGTAATGATTTCGCAACGATTGAACCTGTCTTTGTACATTGTGGATTATTCCGGCGAAAAAGTAATTGCAGCCACCACAATGGAAGTGCAAGCTGTTGGCACAAACGAAACGAAATCCTGTATCAATGGTATTCGCAGCATTAATGCAGGGAACGATAAACTTCAAACCTTTATTCAGGAAGGAAAAGAGAAAATGCTGAATTATTATGATAACAATTATGCCGTTATCATCAAAAAAGCGCAGCAGCTTGCTTCCATGAAACACTTTGAAGAAGCGCTGTTTAATTTAACCTCAATACCGGAATGTAGCAAGGGGTATGATGCCGCGATTGCTGCCTGCAACAGCATTTTTCAATCGCATATTGACGATTTGTGCAAACGTAACCTGATGCTGGCAAAAACCGCATGGGCAGCCGAACAAAATGCAGAAGGCGCACGTGTGGCAGGTGAATATCTTACATACATTTATCCTGATGCAAATTGTTATCCGGAAGCTATTGCTTTATACAAAGAGATAAAAAGCAGGATACGTGAAAATTGGACATTTGAACTGAAACAATATGATGATACTGTGTCATTGGAAAAACAGCGTATTAATGCTTATCGTGAAGTAGGCGTTGCCTTTGGTAAAGGACAACAGCCAACTACCACCAATCTTATGTGGAGCAGGTGATTTTTTAGACTTTCCAATGTTTTTAGACATTCCAAGTTTTTTAAACTTGGAATGTCTTTCGTAATTGCATTTATGTCCGTAGAACAAAAATAATGAACAATGAATAATAAAAAAAATAAATATCGTATCTAATACCTGAATCACTTCCAAATACCCGTCATTGCGGGCTACGACCCGCAATCCCATGTTTTTTAGGGACTTATTTAGGGGGATTGCGTGTCAAGCCCGCAATGACGGCATTTTTGTTGCTTTTCAGGTTAAATATACGATATTCAAAGGTAAAACCATTATAAGTTAAAAATTTCGTGTTGCTAAAAGAATATGAAAGGTGAATTATTATAGAGAACTCATTCTTTATTCATTATTCATTTTTCTTTCGCAGTCGTTTTATCCACATGTAGTAGCCTGTCAGAGGTATAGTTGTGCCCAACAAAGCCGCAAGAAAACTAAGGATACGGGTTACTGTACCGCCCCAACTGCCCACATGCACAGCATATATCCAACCACGCAGTTTGCCCGATTTGTCAGTATTCTTGTAGTATTTTGTCTCGGTGATGTCGCCGCTCTGGCTATCGAAAACGTATGAGTCTGATGCTCTGCTATTGCCATATTCCGACAACGATACGGACGCTTTGCCATCTTGAACTGTTATGCTTTTGCACTTGGGGTATTGCATTTTCAGTTGGTCAATAACCGTTTGCCATTGACGATAATTGACGCCATTGCCATACCCGTTACCTTCTCTGCCTCTGCCTTCATGGTTTTCGCCTCTGTTGCCTCTGCCTTCTCTCCTGTTTTCGCCAGCATTTTCAGGTCTGTTGCCTCTGCTCTCTCGCTGATTTTCGCCGATATATTCGGGATGTCCGCCTTTGCCTTCACTGTTTATTGTGCTGCCAATTACTGTTGTGCTGTCGGCTACTGCCTGCGGTGCGGGAGTGCCTCCGTGCTGTCCCATTAGCGGCGGTTCAGCTCCGAAAACACGATAAAATCCATCGCGATACCAGTTGAACGACCACGTCAATCCGGTCAATGCCATTGCCAACAACAGCACAACAGCATAAATTCCCCCTGCCACGTGCAAATCGTGCCAAAACCGTTTCAACCCATATTTTGTTCTGATTTTTAAACGTATAAACAAGGTTTTTTTGCTTCTCGGCATCCAGACGATAATTCCTGCAATCAGCACAAAAACAAACAACAGAGTACTGATACCCACAACGGTTTTGCCCAACGAAAAACCTCCGTCCCGTTTGAAATCGTCCAATAACCAACGGTGCAATCGCCGCATTACAGTAAAGAAATTCTTTTGTGTTCCCAATTGTAAATCCCGTATATCTCCTGTATATGGGTCAACATAGACGGCTGCCATTCGGTTTTGCCCGGCAAGGCTCATTCGATAATTCCGTTTGGGATTATTCGGAATCTGAACTCCTGCCACCGTCAGGCTATCAGGCAACTGCGCATTGACAGATTTTACCAGCCGCCCGACTGGAAGAGGCTTTTCTTGCACCTCTTCCACAAAATATCGAGCAGGATGACTCCACTCCGTTATCTCGGTTTCAAATACCAGCATAGCACCGGAAAAACAGGTAGCAGCTATTATCAATCCAAAAGGGATGGATAACCAAAGATGTATTTTACGAAACAGTTTTTTCATCTTAATTAATAATTAATATGTTAATTTTCCAATAGCAGTAGCACCTTCCGCAACTATTTCCAAGCCTTTGGCAGCAACAGCCGTTGCAGGGTCAATGATATAGATACAGGGATAATCGTCTGTCAATACTACAGGTACGGCGATTTTCCCGTTTTCTACGTAAGGGGTAATGCTCATAAGCGTCATTTTGTCAGGGTCGGGTACGCCTGTAACCTGTTTGTAAGTTTTTGCCGCCACATCTATTACGGCTAATATGTTTGCTTCCTGTCCGTTGGGTGTGGTCGGGTCAGTACACATCTGAAGGAGGAAATAATTGCCTGTGATATGCCATACTCTGTTGAGATGACGACCTGCCGCAACTGTCTGTATATCGAAGAAATAATTGGGGTCGAACTGCGTTTCGCCTTTTTTGATGCGGAGCGCACCCGATGGTTTCGTTGTTCGGCTGTCGATAGCGGAGGAAAAGACATAGACATTGTCGTTGTCATCTTTGGCAATACCGCTGTAATAGGCTGACCGCATACGTCCTGATGCGTAGCTCAGACGACCGTCTCTGGCGATGGTATAGTTCAAATCCCTGTCGAAAATAGCCACCCATACGCTGTCTGGATAATCGGTTATCGTACTTCCGACAGGCGAGGTGCATACAGCCGAAAAGAACTTGTCGCCCACTTCGAGAATGCCCGAAAGCGTTGCTTTTTCACCGTTGCCTGTAAAATTATCTCCGTCAATTGTTTTTGTAGTGATGGCCGATGATGCCGCATCTACAAAGTTGAACGAGATACCCGGCGTATTGTCCGCCTGAGTTACGGCAGCAGCCGTTACAATAAATTCCTGAAAAATACCATAGGTGGTATATTGCGCAGGAAATTGAAATGTGGCTGACCGTTTATACAATTTACCTTCTGCATCGAGTGCATACGAACTTCCTTGTGCAGGGTCGCCTTGTCGGTAATACAATCGGTAGACATACTTGTCTTTGTAGAAAATCCAGGCAGTGCCAGACTCGGCTTCCAAGCCGTTTCCCGCAATGGAAACCTGCCCTGACGAAATATCGTCTGCTTGCAACAGATACGCGCCATCTTCACTGGTGGCTGAAATAATGTAAGCACCTGTTTGTTGTGGTACATCGGGTACTTTGTTGTTACACGAGACACACAGAATGCTTAACGCTAAAACTGTGTTGAAAATCACTTTTTTGTTCATCTTACTAAATATTTATTTATTATTATTATTATTTACTAAAAAAATATCTTACTTTGGCAGAAAAACTTCTTCCGGGTTTCTGCAAACTGAAATTGTCATACATCCTTTCGTCCGTCAGGTTGCGGCACTCTACGGAAACATTATATTTGCCGTTTTTGATGGTATACGACAGACTGACATCGTGCGAAAACTGCGATGGTATCATATCTTTGGAACTGTATGCGCCATTTGTTCCCCACCGCAGTGGGAATTTATAGACATACAGCATATTATAGCCGATGCTCAGGCTGTTTTCCTTTCCTCCGATATGGGCAAGAAATACATTGCAATCGCCGTTTCCGAAAAAATAAGGTACGTTTGGCACTCTTGATTTATAACTTGTACTGACAACAGTGGTGCTTCCTGACTTGTATTTTTCCTGATTGACAATATTTTGGTACGTAAAATTACCGCCGACAGTGAGCCAACGTTTGTACGAATAGTGTATTTCGCCGTTGTAGCCGATGTTGCTCACGTGACCGTGATTTTCATACGATGCCGTACTGTGCATACTCTCTATCACCCGCCGTATGTAATCCCTGATGTCGCGATACATAACGCCCGCATCAATAAAGAGCGAATGGTTTTTATTAAACGTTTTGCCATAACTGACGTTAAAATTGTAGTTGTTGCTGTGTTCGGGTTTGAGAACGGCATTGCTCTTTTCGAGGTCTTCATCGCCGAATAGTTCGTCGCTGGTGGGCAAACGACATGTTTTTTCATAAGATAATTTGAATTGAAAATCTTTTAACAGATATGTGGTTGCCGCACCGTATCCTGCGGTCGAAAGAATGTTTGAGAATAATTCGTATTGGGCACTGTTGGTCGATGAAATGTTTTGGGGACCTTTGGTGTATTGCGCATAATGCTTTGCAAAGAGCGAAATGTTCCAATTTTTGTTGCAATCGAATTTGTAAGCCAACCCCAGCACGTTTTTGGTGGTTACTTTCGGAAAAGTGTCGGTGGCGTTAATTGTGCCTTCGAGGGCGAGCCTGTCTTCACTTTTGCGGTCGAAAGTGGTCAGTACATTATTCAGCGAAATACTGTGCCGTTTGAATCTGTTATAACTGATATTAATTGTTACTCCGCCATTGTGGTTATAGAATTTTGCCAGAGAATAGCTTCCTTCGCCTTTTTTCTGAGTTTCGATGTACTCGCCATACCAGTTGTATTGCCGCGAGGCAGTATCCACGTTCTGCGAATAGCCGAAGTTATAATTCCCTGTCAAATTAAAGTCAAGACCTTTGGTAAAAAGATTTTTCTTCTGATATTGTACGGTAGGCATAATGGTGGTGCCTTCTCTGAATTTTTTCCCAAAAACAATTTTCATAATATTGGAGTTTTGAATATCGGCTCGTTCCTTGCCCAAAGTGATGCCGAATAACAGTTTGTCGGCATATTTTTTATTGACCACGCCTGCTTTGGCAATTAGCGTTTCGTTGTGGTAATTGCTGTGAAAACCGCGAACTTTCTTTTCATCGGTGCTGTATATGCCTGTTTGCAAGTCGAGTACGGGAATATATATCCAATAGTTGTTGTCCGAATAATTTTGAAAGACATTCAATTGTACAGTGAAACCCTTTTTAGTGGTGTGTCCCGCATTGACATAGGATTTGTGAGTATTGAACGAGCCATACGAGTAAGAGGCATCTACAAATGTTTTTCTGTTCTTTTGGCTGGTTACGATATTGACGGCACCGCCCAGGGCATCTGCTCCAAAATCTACAGGAACAACCCCTTTATATACTTCAATGCGTTCTGCCAGATTTATCGGTATATTGTTGATTTGAAATGCAGAACCGAAACCTTCCATCGGAACGCCATCCATAAAAAACTTGATATGTTTGCCACTGAACCCGTTCAGCGAAAATTCGGCAGCAGAGCCAACTCCTCCCGATTCACGAACTCGCACGCCGGAAATACGGTCAAGTGCGTGAGCAAGGTCTAAGGTTTTGTTGTGAAGTGCCTTTGTATCAATTGCCACTACGTTGTATGCCGACTCGTTTATCCTGTTTGTAGCGGATTTGCCTGTTATGCTTATTTCGTCCAACTGCTGTGCGTCCGGCTTCAGAACGATGTTTAGAACTTGCGATTGTTGCAACTGCACTGACGTTTTAAAAGTATAATAACCTAAGGCTCTTACCACTAAAGTATAATTGCCAGCAGGTGCGGATAATTGGTATTCGCCTTGCTTGTTGGGGAGAGTTCCGTATTCGGTATCTTTGAAGAAAACAGTGGCAAAATCCACGACATTGCCATCTGCCGAAGTGATTTTTCCCGAAAGAGTTTGAGAATGAAGCGACACAAAGTTTAGTGAGCAAAAAAGGATTATATACAAATATTTCATTTACTGTTTTTAATTGAAGAAATACGATTGCAAAGGTCGGAATAATTACAGCAGTGGGCAATCCCTATTTGTTGGTATTATTGGGTGAGCGTATAGTATATTTTTAGGTATGCTGGGGAGGAATGAATAATGAATAGTGAATAATGAATAATGAACAATGCGAATTACGGATTAATAACAGTATCTGTTTTAGTTATGGTATCGGTATTAGTAATAGTAGTATGTTCGTCTGGCGGACATTCCGTACATTCCGGCATATCTTTTTCACAAACAGTCATAATTGCGCCGGTTCCAAATGCAGCCAATCCAAGATTTCGCACCTGTTTTTTAAATGATTTTTTCATTTAATTGCCCCTTGATTTTTAGGAGTTCTTACACCTGCGTAAGAGCATCTCTCACGCACAGGTGAGAACACATCTTACGCAGGCATAAGAGAAAACACAACGCAGGCGTTAGTTTTTTTTCTAACGCCTGCATTGTTAATAGACTGTAAAACAGTTGTTTTATAATACTTTCAAGACTTTGTTAAAAACAGTACTTTTAGGTACCATTTGGTTAACAGTGCGGTCGCCTTAGTTGTTGGTGTTATTGTTGTCAGTTCCATTAAGGGCTTTATAGCCCTTAATGGAAATCTGCCCCATTGTTCCCTGCTCCTTGTTTATTGTCTGAACCTTGATTTTCATAAGATTTACTTGATTACCAAGATTTTTTATCTGTGTAAATCTGCGTTTTATCTGCGTGCCTGTATTTGCACACAACAACAAACACCCCCGGTGTATTTCACCAACGGCAACTGTGCTAAAAAACAACATTGAATTTAAGACGTCATACGTGCGATTTAAGCGACTTTCTGCGGGGGAGGGGGGGGGGGGGGGTACAGCAACAGAGAAAGCGTCTTAAAAGGACTTAAAATGCAAAACAGGGGCATTCTAAAAGTGCCTCGCATAATAGCCTTTTTCAAAACAATATTTTCTGCTGTTTTCATTACTCTGAATTTCTGTTGAATTATTTCGGGTGCAAGGGTAATACATTTTTTCAAACAAACAATTTTTTTCTAAAAAAAATGCAAAAAAAGTTTTAGTTAACATAATGGCACTAAATGTAACAGCACTAAACGTAACAGGTTTTTTAAAACCTGTTACGTTTTCTTTTATCCTGTTATTTACTAATTCTATTATTCAATAGAAAAAATCAATATAAAAACAGGCACATATATCAAAAAATGGTATTACTTTTGCATCGTTGTTTATGCAACTAATAATTTAACAAAAAATATTATGGAAAATATTATGGAAAATACCGGAACGCAACTGCAAAAAGAGGAGATATTCAAACTCCTCAGCGGAAAACTGCTGATGCTTATCAACAGATACTCGCAGAACAGATTGAAACAGGTGAATGTGAATATAACAGTCGAACAATGGAGCGTACTGACCTGTTTGTGGGAAAAAGACAAGGTTACGCAACAGGCACTGTCGGACATAACACGCAGAGACAAAGCGTCTATGACAAGGCTTATTGACAATTTGGAAAAAAGTCATCTGGTTGTCAGAGTGCCTGACAGTTCGGACAGACGCGCAAACCTGATTTATCTGACACAGAAAGGAATAGAGGCAAAAAAACAAGCCTCCGAAGTCATCGGAAGAGCAATAGAGGATATTATGAAATTTATATCCGATGACGAAATAGATTTTTTTAGAAATATTTTAAACAGAATTATGGATAATATAAATTAGTTGTAATATAATATCATTGCATAAACAACTAATTTATAAAAAATATTAAATACAGTAATAATGAAGAAAAGTTTTATATTTATCATTTGTACTTTGGTCGTATTTTCGACAGCGTCTGATGCTTTTGCTCAAAACAGAACACTCACACTTCAAGAGTGTCTGCAAATGGCATTGGAACAAAGCAAAGGCGTACAAATAAAACAGGAAGAGGTAAAAAAAGCTGAAAATGTTAAAAAAGAAGCGAGAACGGCGTATTTGCCCAAGTTGGACGCAAGACTTGCCTATTTGCATTTGAGCGACAAACTGTATCTGTTGCCCGATGACAAGTTTTCGCAGTTAGGAAACATTTTGAATGACATCAATCCTTTGCTTGCCAAATTCGCCAATCCTTTGCTTACCAATATCGGCAACACTATCCGCGAGGAACTTTCGGTAGATTTGAGAAATAATTACGTTGGCGCACTTACGCTGGTGCAACCTGTTTTTATGGGCGGCAAAATCAAAGCGTCAAACCGAATGGCTGCCATCGGCGTGGATATTGCCAAACAGCAGGAGGAACTGGAAAAATCGGAAACGCTTTTTAACGTAGAATCGGCTTACTGGCTGGTTATCTCGCTCGAAAACAAGGTGAAAACAGCCGAAGAATACCAGAAATTGCTGTTGAAACTGGAATCGGACGTGAAAGAACTTGAAGCGGAGGGAATGGCTGTGAAATCGGACATTTTGAAAGTGAGGGTAAAACTGAACGAAGTAAATATGAACTTTACAAAAGCCGAAAACGGATTGAATTTGTCGAAAATGCAGTTGTGCCAATACATTGGTTTGCCGTTGAATACAAATATCGAACTTGTCAATGAAAAACCTGAAATTACTGCTATTCATACAAATATAAACGAGGTTTGGGGAAACAGGCAGGAAATCAAAAGTCTGGAAAAACTTGTCGATTTGGCAGGCGAAAAAGAAAAGATAGCGTTATCCGGCTATTTGCCTGAAGTCGGTTTTTTGGCGAATTATATATATTCCAATCCGAATTTTTTCAACGGTTTCAAAAAAGAATTTGGCGGTTCGTGGAATGTCGGCATTACGATGAAAATACCCATAACGCCATGGGGAGCGCAAAATTACAAACTGAAATCTGCCAAAAACGAACGCCGAATAAACGAAATACGACTCGGAGAGGCGAAAGAGAAAATCGAACTCCAATATAATCAGGCGAATTACAAACTCACCGAATCGGACAAAAAACTGTTTGCCGCAAACAGCAATATGGAAGAAGCGGACGAAAATCTGCGATATGCAAAACTCGCTTTTGAAGAAGGACTTGTTGGCGTTACCGAAGTAATAGAAGCGCAAACAGCGTGGTTTAGAGCATCATCTGAAAAAGAAGATGCCGAAATTGAATACAGAATAAATAAATTATATTTCAAAAAAGTTAACGGCAACCTGTAATTATGTGTATGATAAAATTAAACAAAATACCCGATAAATCCGCCATTTCCAACGGATTTGAAACAGTAGATTACTGTGATTCGTACAGAATAATTTATCCTGCCGATAAGAGTATCGAGCAGATTACAAATGAACTGTTCAAATTGCCTGATTGGGTAACTCTGTTGTTGAAAACAAGAGATTCTATTGTCGGAATATTCGGTTTGAAAACAGGAAAAGACAGGGAAGACGGACAACGTTTATTTCCAATAATTGAACAAAATAAAAATGAACTCGTGATGGGAGAAAACGACAGTCATTTGAATTTCAGAGTATCTGTACTGATTGACAGAGAAAATGCTTTTGTATATGTAACTACGCTGGTTCATTACAACAATATTTGGGGAAAACTGTACTTTATGCCTGTGAAACCATTTCACAAAATCATAATGAAATCGTTAATAAAAAGCAATTTGAAATAATTTTCAAAATATGAAAATACAGGCACGATAAAATAAAAATTAATATTAAAAAATTAAATTATATAATAAATTATGTCAAAAAAAAATAACAGACCGATAGTTACAGGATTAGCCGTTATGGCTCTATTTATCATCGCTTTTGTCTTGGTAGGCTTGCTTATTCTCCGTCCGGAGCCTCTGCAATGGGAAGGTCAGGTGGAAGCGGCGGAAGTGCGGGTTTCGGGTAAAGTTCCCGGCAGAATACTCTCGTTCTATGTAAAAGAAGGAGAAAATGTCAGCAAAGGGGATACGCTTGTTAAAATTTACAGTCCCGAAATTGAAGCCAAACTGTTGCAAGCCACTTCTGCCGAAAAAGCGGCGATGGCTCAAAGCAGAAAAGCCGATAAAGGTGCTCGCAAACAGCAAATTGAAGGTGCATACGAACAATGGCAACGTGCAAAAGTGGGCGCAGATATTGCCGAAAAAACCTTCAACAGAGTTAAAAATCTGTTTGATAAGGGCGTTGTTGCCGAACAAAAGAAAGACGAAGCCGAAGCAAATTATAATGCGTCTGTTGCTTTGTCCAAAGCGGCTAAATCGCAGTACGACCTCGCTTTGGCAGGCGCAATGCAGGAAGACAGGGATATGGCGCAGGCAATGGTCGGCAAGGCGCAGGGAGCAATAGAAGAAGTAGAAGCGTATTTGAGCGAAACAGCCTTATTATCACCAATTTCCGGCGAAATTTCAGGTATTTTTCCCAAACAGGGAGAACTTGTCGGCACAGGAGCACCGATTATGAACGTGCTGGATTTGAACGATTCGTGGGTCGTTTTTCATATCCGCGAAGACCGCCTGTCAGAAATAACAAAAGGCAGCAAATTTATCGGAACAGTTCCTGCTTTGGGAAACAAAGAAATTGAGTTGGAAGTTGCAGGTATTAAGGCATTGGGAAGTTATGCCACGTGGAAAGCAACAAAAATGTCGGGCGAATTTGATTTGCGGAGTTTTGAGATAAAAGCCCGTCCTGTGGAATTTGTGGAAAATCTCCGTCCGGGTATGAGTGTCAGAGCAAAAATGAATTTTAATGTTAAAAAATAATAAAAACGGTTTTTGGAACGTTGTTTGCCGCGAAGTCAATCGGATAACATCTGACAGAATATACATCATCAGTATATTCCTGATACCTGTGTTTTCTTTCGTGTTTTTTATAAGTATGTTCAATGAGGGGCTTCCCTGCGATTTGCCCATTGCTGTTATCGACAATGACAACAGTTCGCTGTCCAGAGAATTTATCCGACAGGTAAATGTGATGCAAATGGTTGATGTAAAGGAGAAATACGACTCTTTTGCCAAAGCAGAATCCGAAATGAAAAAGGGAAATATCTACGCTTTCGTGATAATTCCTGCGAATATGCAAGCCGATGTACTTGCGGGACGTCAGCCCGAACTTACATTTTATTACAGTAATGCTTTTTTCGTCCCAGGGTCATTGCTGTTCAAAGATTTGAATGTCATATCGGTAATGACATCTTCGGCAGTAAATCTGACCTCGTCGCTTGCACGCGGAAAGACGGAAAGCGAAATAATGGGACAGTTGCAACCGATTGTCGTAGATGCTCATTTAGTGGGAAATCCGCAGACAAACTATTCGGTTTATCTGTCGAATGTTATCATTCCGGGAATACTGCAACTGATGATATTGTTTTTAACCACATTTTCGACAGTATCGGAAATAAAATCGGACACTTCGGTAGAATGGCTGCGTAAGTCGGGAAACTCAATTATGAAAGCTCTTGCTGGAAAACTTTTTCCTTATACAGTGATTTTTTCGTTTTTGCTGATTTTAAATAATTTTCTGCTTTTCAAAGTGATGCACTTTCCGCTTGCAGGCAGTTTTGCCGTAACGGTTGCAGCATCAATACTTTTGGTTTTGGCAGAACAGGCATTGGGAATATTCATTGCAGGCTTGGTTCCGATATTGAGCAATGCTTTGAGTTTCAGCGCAGTTATCGGGCTTTTGGGCATCAGTCTGACAGGTTTTACGTTTCCCGTAGAGCAGATGTTTTTGCCGGTGCAACCGCTGTCGGAACTGTTCCCGCTAAGGCATTTTTTCAGGATATATCAAAATAACGCTCTCAACGGTGCACCGATAGAATATTACTGGCATTATTTCCTGAGAATGATGCTGTTTCTGTTCTTGCCGTTTGTCGTGATGGTGAGGCTGAAAAAAGCAATGTTATACCGTAAATATGAAAAAAAATGAAAAAAATAATCAATATATTTTGGCAGGAATGGGCAAATATTTTCAGAGAAAAAGGTGTTGTACTTGCATTTTTTGTTGCTCCTCTGCTTTACCCTTTTCTTTACGGCTTTGTGTATAAAAACGAAATACCGATAGATATACCGATAGCGGCGGTTGATATGTCGGCATCTGCCGAAAGCCGCGATTATTTGCGCAAATTAAACTCAACGCCGGAAGTTGAAATAACGCAAAAATGTAATTCGCTGGCAGAGGCTAAAGATTTGTTTTACAGGCAAAATGTCAGAGGGATAATTGTTGTTCCGTCCGATTTTTCGGATAATATCGCCAATGGGAAACAGAGTTTTGTGTCGGGATATTTCGATATGGGCAGTTTTCTTTATTACAAAAATATTATGACTCCTCTGAGTATGCTCTCGTTAGAATATGGCGCGGAAATATCGGCGCGTAACCTTGCCGCAGCGGGATACACCGAAAAAGAGATAAATACGGTTGCCGCGCCCATTCGCTATTCGGGCGTTGCTCTGTTTAACAGCAGTAACGGATTTGCGTCATCGCTGCTTCCATCGGTGCTTGTTTTTATTATCTATCAAAGTCTTATGCTGGGAATATGTATGCTGGGCGGACGGAATAACAGGGAAAAGTTTTTAGCCAAAGAGATAAACGAAAATGGCGTCTTGCCTTTGATTACGGGTAAGGCTTTATGCTATTTTTCGCTTTATGCAGTCTGGGTTTTGTATGTGCTTTGGTTCAGTCCGCGAGTGTTTAATCTGCCGCATTTCGGCAATCAGTTTAATTTGTTTTTGCTGGCAGTTCCGCTGTTGTTGTCCACGATTTTTTTGGCAATGACCATATCCGTAGCGTTCAGAGAAATGGAACGTCCGTTTTTGCTGTTGCTTTTTATGACGCTGCCGCTGCTGTTTTTGGGCGGTGCTTCCTGGCCACAGTCAAATATAGTGCCGTTTTGGAAAGCAATCAGTTATCTGTTCCCATCAACTCACGGAGTACAGGGAATTATCAAGATAAACACGATGCAGGCAAATTTGTACGAAACAGGGAAAGAATTTGCTTTTCTTTGGGGGTTGTCGGCATTTTATTTCGTAACTGCCTGTGCGGCGTACAGGTTGAAAAAAAGGGTAGAATAGTCCGTTAGGACTTGCATATCAATAGAAAAAGGAATAACACACAACGCAAATTCCCGTATGGGGATTCATAAAACGAATGTGTGAAACATCTACGAGGTTTTTGATAGAGGATTTAAGCATTTTTCTATTGATATTTATTTCCTGACGGGAAATCTATTAACTTGAGCCATTTATAAATACGGCAAAAAAAAGCACGGAGTTTTCAACTCCGTACCTTTATAAAATGAAAACTGTTAATCAAAGCATTTAGGGTACATACCCAATCTCACGTTTATTCTACAGAATTTTCGTTGATTTTTTTATTGCTTGATTAAAGTTTTGGAATCACTTGGTATGCTGTTGGCTACCAGTATTACAGAATAAGTTCCGGGCAACAGACCGCCCAAATAGAATGTTTTTTCAGTTTCGGCGTTTGTTATCGGCTCGTTGATGAGCAGATTGCCAAAACTGTTATAAACCATTAACGAAGATGTATGGACTTCGTCAGAAAGGAAGTATTCCACCGTAACATCGTTATGGGTAGGATTTGGGGCAAGACTTACTATAAAGCCCGCAGGAACAAACACAAATACAGAATCATAATCTTTGTAATTGTCGGCATCGGCAATTACTTCGAGTTTGAACCATTGCGAAAATTTGGGCAGTTCAAATTCAATTTCTCTCTCACTGCCTATTTCTTTACCATTAGCATTGTACCAAATATATTTGGCAGGTTCGCCGAGTTCGTCTGCTCTGAGGATTAAAGATTTATCTCTCAAAATTGCCTCTGCGTGTGCCTGAACAGCAAAATACCTGTCCATATTACGAACAGCAGCAAAAGGAACTTCATCAATTACAGTAGAATCATTAACAAGTTGAGAAACGACAAAGTCGAAATCCGAACTTTCGGGCGTTTCTTTTGATAAAAATTCAACAAAAATACCGTAACCGTTTATTGCGTTTTTATCGGTTACTTGCAGATTTTTAATAACCGCACCGTCTGGCGATGTTATTAAAAAACCCTTGTCGGTAATTTTAAAACCTTCGCCTTCTGCACCGTTGGCTTTCCACTGATTTAACAAATCCTCGTCAAGTTGAATGTACAACTCTGCATATTTGGGGAGTTTTTGGTCGCTTGCGTTTGCGTTGAAATTTATGGCAATATCAAATGGCAATATGTCAGGTCTTAAAAAAATAATTCTGCCGAATTTACCTGCCAGTACTGCTTTTTTATTGACAGCAACATTATTTGACGCACATACAAATGTTTTGAGAGATACAGACTGCGCAGCGGGTTCATTAGGAATAGCCTTGCCATCGTGGATGCGGGCAAGAAAACCGTAATTGCTGTTAATGGGGCGGTCAATGATTTTTTGCCATTTTTGCAAAAAGCCGTTGCAAAACATAAAGTCTAATTCAGACGGCGAATGCCAGTCAATTTTTTTGATGTATGCGCCGCCCGGTTGAATTACTTCTCCGACAGCAACGCCTGTCCCTGTGCCTGCTACCACATCGCCTGCAAGTACGCTGCTGCCATTGGGACAGTAAGCGTAACTGTTTTGCCAGCCGTTGCGCCAACTGTCTTCAAAATTGTTTCTGTTCCAGTTCAGATAAAGTTTTTCATCACCCGTAGAGGCAAGTGTGCCTCGATTGCGAATTCTTACACAAATTTTGTAATCTTGATTCGACCAAACATTTCCAATTTTGTTGCCCGCCATATCTTCTACCCAAATATCAGGACTTTCAAAGGGAGTTCTTCTGTTGAAAAATAAGGAAAATAATATAGTGTTCGGCTCAAAATTACCATTATCTACGGCGTGGTCTTTGATATAAAGGTCAGGTACTAAGACCCTGCAATTTCCGTATTCGTCCATAGGTCCTAAATTCGGATTAGAATCGTCGCCGTCAGGTTCATC
>JAITNR010000216.1 GCA_031290375.1 Prevotellaceae bacterium
ACAACAAAATTCGGTCTTTCAGTCAAGGCTTATATCAATAGAAAGATATATAAAGTTGGCAGAAAAGCGTCAGATATATTTATGGAAACAATGCCTGTGATTTTTAATGATTTTTTGCCAGACTGGAACTATAAATTTAGTTGTCAAAACTAAAACTGTTATAAGTTATTTATTTTACGTTACTAAGCGTACCGCGCGGTACGGCTGCTTTGTATCAGGCGAAAACGGGCTTGCGAGATTTTAATATTGTAGAACGATAAAAAAATTGCATAGCGTCATTGCGGGCTTGACCCGCAATCCCCAATCGAAGAGGATGCTGTGGATTGCTTCGCTCCGCTCGCAATGACGAAAAGAAATGTATGAACAATGAATGGTGAATGCGTTCCCTGTAGACTTTTTTATTTCATTTTGGTATTACTCTGGATTGATATTAATGCTTTCCATTGCCGACATTGCAGCAAGTGTTGTTTTCAAAATACCATATTTCACGCAATTTAACTCTGTAAATTGTGAGAATCAAGAATCAAAATTGTGTATTTCAAAAGTCCGCAGGATTTGTAGTGTTATTCACTTATTACCTGCTTTGCATTTTTGTAAATAGCCTCTGCAGCTTGTTTGGCGGTTCCTCTGTGCCCGAGCGAAAGTTTTATCTTTTGGTAGTCCTGCTCAATTTTATCTCGTAAATTGTTGTCATACAAAACTTTACAAAGTTCGTTTCTAAGGTTTTCTTCTGTAAAATGGTGTGTAACCAACTCTTTTACAGCCTCTTTCTCTGCGATTAGATTGACCAGCGAAATGTATGGAATGTGAATAAGTATTTTTTTCAGAAGTGTTGCAAATCTACCTCCAATTACGTGATATACAACTACTTGCGGCGTACCCAAAAGTGCCGTTTCGAGTGTTGCCGTACCTGAGTTTACCACTGCCGCAAACGACTGTTTTACAAGCGAATAAGTCTGATTATAGACAATTTCAACATTGTCGGGCAAAATTTTTGTGTAGAAATCCTTTTCAATACTCGGTGCAGCTGCCACAACAAACTTAAAATCAGTGAAATAACCCGCCATTTTGCTCATCACGGGCAAACATTTTGAGATTTCCTGCCTTCTGCTCCCAGAAAGCAGGGCAACTATCGACTTGTCACTTTTAATTGACTTCAACTCACCGCTTTCAAGAAAATTGTCTATAGAATCTACCGTTGGATTGCCCACATAATCAACATTGTAGCCAAATTGTGCAAAATACTGAGTTTCAAACGGAAAAATAGTGAACGCTCTATCAACATATTTTTTTATTGACTTTATTCGATAACTTTTCCAAGCCCAAAGTTTAGGCGCAATATAGTAATATACAGGTATTTGCAGATTTTTCTTAACAAATTTAGCAATTCTTAGATTAAAACCGGGGTAATCCACCAAAAGCACTACATCGGGCACAAAATCTCTGATTGCCCGTTTGCAAATTCTTGCGTTTTCAGCAACTTTATTCAGGTTTAGCAGCACATTCACAATACCCATAAACGCCATTTGAGAGTAGTGTCTGACCATTTTACCACCCTGATTGAGCATCAAATCGCCTCCCAGAAAACAAAATTCAGCTTGTGCATCACAAATTTTCAATTCTTTCATCAACGCTGATGCGTGTAAATCGCCGGAAGCCTCGCCCACAATTATAAAATATCTCATTTAACAAAAATTTAAGTTTAAAATTAAGATTTAGTTTGGTAACATTTTTTTTGTGCAAAAGTAAATAAATTCTTCGCCATATCCAAAAAAATAACTAATTTTACAGAAAAATTTTAACTGAAATTTTTACGAAGAATATGGACAAGAAATTAGTAGTAGCAGTTGATTTGGGAAACAGCAAAATTGCTGTGGCGGTTGCGCATAAAATCAATGAAACTCTGGATTTAATTGATTTGGTACAAGTGCCAAGCAGCAATTTGATTAAAAACGGCGTAGTGCAGAATAGTAACAATTTGTATCTGAAAATCAACGATATAATTGAAAAAATTGCGACTAATCACAAAATTAGAATTGGAAAATTTGCTTTTGCCGTAGCACCGCATACGCTTGCAAGCAAAAGCATTAATGTTGAGTGCAGTGCAGGCAACGACCTGAAAAACGCTGAAAGCAACCTTAAAAGTAAGGCAAAAAATATAGAGATTGCGAACCGACAAATTATTGACGTTATACCGATAGAAATGAGTTTCGGAGTGAACGCAAGGGGCAATTTTTTGGCACTTTCACTGACAAATTCGGTGAAAGAGTTAACTGAAAGAGCAACAAGTACATTAAAAACATCTTTTGAAACGGAGCGGCTGATAACGCCGCTTGTTGAGGCAGAAATGTTTTTGAGCGAAGAGCAAAAAAAGAATGGTTGCGCATTGATTGATTTTGGCGCGGGTTGCACTTCGGTTGCTGTTTATAAAGACGGTTGTTTGCGTTTGTGTATTACTGTGCCTCTCGGAGGAAACCATATTACATCGGATATTGCTGCTCGTTACAGGGTTGATTTCAATACTGCAGAACAGATAAAAACAAAAATTGGGGTCTGCTCTTCCAAATTTTTGGATACCGACAAGGCTTTTAACATCAACGAAACTATTGATATTCAACAGAAAGAGCTATCAGAAGTGATTTGTGAACGCCAAAGTGAGACAGTTAATTTCATTTTACAGGAATTTGAAAATCAAAGTATTACAATCGAAAATTTAGTAATTACAGGTGGTGCTTCAAAACTTGAATGTTTACCCGAATTTCTGGAAGAAGCATTTGCAAAAGAGGTAAATAGCGTCAATTTAACCATAAAAACAAATGGTACGGAGCAAAAAGTGTCTGCCGAAAATGCCCTTTTAATCTCTCTTTTGAAAAAATGCGATATGGATTGCACAAAAATTATTGGGAAATCAAAGGGAGGAAAAGAAACCAGAGAAACCAAAAAATCAGGCGGTTGGATAACACTTGACGTATTTAAAGATAATGAAACAAGTTTAGATAACTAAATAATTTATAACAAACTAAAATCGAAAATAATGACTGCACAGGAACTTTTATCGAATAAAAATTTTGAAAATATCAATTATCAAATGAATACTTCAAGTAATATAATCAAGATAATCGGCGTTGGAGGAGGAGGAGGAAATGCCGTTAATAATATGTATAACGATGGGGTTGAGGATGTTACCTTTGTACTTTGCAACACCGATGATCAGGCATTGCAACAATCGCCTATTTCCAACCAAATACTGCTTGGTAAAAACACCACAGGCGGTTGGGGCGCAGGCAATGACCCCAAAAAAGCACGTGAGGCAGCCGAAAGTTCGCTGCCCGAAATCGAGGATATGCTAAAAAACAATACCCGAATGGCATTTATCACCGCAGGAATGGGCGGAGGCACAGGCACAGGGGCAGCACCGGTAATCGCTGAGGCGTGCCACCGCTTGGACATTCTAACGGTAGGCATTGTTACTATCCCATTTGCCTTTGAGCCTAAAAAGAAAATGCAACAGGCTATTGCAGGAATAGTAGAAATGAGTCCGTTTTTGGATGCTTTACTGGTTATCAGAAATGATAAAATTCCTGTAGTCTATCCCGATGCAACTTTGGCAACATTTACCAAATATGCCGACAAAATACTCGCGAGTGCGGCTATGGGCATTGTGGAAATCATCACAAAACACGGCTACATCAACGTGGATTTTGCTGATGTTTTTACCACGCTCAAAAAAGGCGGCAGAACTGTTATGGATTCAGGCTTCGGCAGTGGCGAGCATCGTGTGGGTAATGCCATAAAAGATGCGTTGTCATCGCCTCTGCTCTACGACTTTGATATCAAGAAAAGTAAAAAAGTGCTCCTTGTAATTTATACCTCAACCACCAACGAAATTACAGCTGCCGAACTCAACGAGATAACCGAATTTATGAGTACTCTCGACGATGAAATCGACTTTATTTGGGGTGCGTTCTATGACGACACTTTGGGCGACAGGATAAAAATCACACTGATTGCCACAGGTGCGGCGGTAAGCGGTGTTATGCCCGAAGAACTGGGGGAAATGGAGAAAATTATTCAACATGAAAATGATAAAACAAAAGAAGAAATCCCGCAGGCTGAGCCATTTAATCCTAATAATGAGCAATATTCTCTCGCCGATTTGGACGATGAAGGAAAACTTGTATATATTCAGAATACACCTGCATATCAGAGAGTTTGCTGATATTAATTAAGGTTAATAAAATTCAAAATTCACAAATTTAAGTAATAAAAAAAATGGATATTTTTGAACAGATTTCGGAAGATATAAAAAAGGCGATGATTGCCCGCAATAAAGTTGAACTTGAAGCACTCAGGAACGTAAAAAAGGAATTGCTTGAAGCAAAGACCTCAAAAGAGGCAGCAGGTAATCTTACTGACGCCACTTCCATAAAGGTTATCGGCAAGCTCGTAAAGCAAAACAAAGAGGCTGCAATAATATTTAAAGAACAGAACCGCAACGATTTGGCGGAAGAGTATCTTGCTCAGGCAGCGGTTATGGAACGCTATTTGCCTGCACAAATGTCTGAGGCTGAACTCGAAAGTGAAATAAAGGCGATTATTCAAAATCTGGGGACTGCTTCACTGCAAGATTTGGGCAAAGTAATGGGAATTGCTTCAAAACAACTCGCAGGTAAGACTGACGGCAGGCAAATTTCAGAAAAAGTTAAACAGTTGTTAGCAAATTAATGACACACAGATTTTTTTTAACATTAAATAGATAAATACAAAAAAAAGTATTGGTATAAGCGTTTAGGTCGCCCAAAAAAAATGCTACCTTTGTAGCGTGAAAACAAGAGAAAAATTTACAGGAGTGAATTCAATAGAATTTTATAAACGCTTTCAAAGCGATGAGGA
>JAITNR010000224.1 GCA_031290375.1 Prevotellaceae bacterium
ACAGAATTTTCAAAATTTACTATATTCAATTTGTTAATTATTCTCCACCGTTCCGACATAGATAAAATTTTTCGGTGGCGTTGGCACATCTTCCTCTTTGCGTATCTGAAAATCGAATATTTTACCTTCCTGTTCGGTGGCAACGGCTAAATGACACAAAGCAAGTCCAATATCAAAACTTGTCATGTTGTACGCTAAACCCATAAGTCCATCGAGTTTCTTTTTGTAATAGGTGTGTATTGTCCCATTATCGACAATGAAATACCACGGTTGTTTGTTTATCCCTGACGGGGCAAAACGAACTGCTTCCAAACGCGAATCGGTTCCCTGTGCAATTTCGGCAACAGTTTTGCGGTCAAAATCGGCAATCGTTCGCGGTGCATAATTTACAGGTTTTCCAAAAGCCATTCCAATAATGAAATCGGGTGCGTTTTCTTTGGGTTTTACCGAATTTAAGTAACGGGCAGCCAAACCCAACGAGTTTAAAAATAACTCGAAATGCTGAAATATAAAGCCCGCATTAGTGTTGCGCAAAGGGTGTTTCTCCCCAAAAATAAGAAGATAGTGAAGGGCTTTGGGTAATGCCAAACCCTTGACTTCGTTTGCACCCACAATTTTATACGTGCATTTCATTTTCGGCGCCAACGGAGTGATTTTTGCAAGAAACGAATTTATCTGTTCCATCGTTTCGCCGTTCAACGGTGTTTGTTCAAACTCTCGTGTTGATTTGCGTGTGAACATACTTGAATAAAGATTACTACTGTTCATATACTTTTATTTTTTATGTTATTTATATTTTCTCTTAATTTTTAATTCTCAATTCTCAATTTCCACTCGTTGTTTGTGCATTATATTGTGCCATAAGTAGCTGTATTTCGTGCAAAATGCGATTTTGACGCGCTTGGTCTTCGGCATTTACCGCAATAAGATAATCGTTGGTAGTTGCCGTACCGTTGTCCAACTGCGTTTGTGTAACATTTTTTACATTTTCGCGCAAGAGAATAATCTCACTGTCGTCAGTTACCAATTCCTCCATTTTTGCAATTTCCGTATTTTGCTGACTTAATGCAAGATTGGTGTTAAACAGGAATATATCTTTCTGAATATCAGTAGCATGTTGATTGTTGGCAATAATTTTCTTTTCATTTTTGAACGTGTAAAAACCTGTGAGATTCCACGCCAAACGCACGCCTGCAATATAGTAAGGGTCAAAATTGTCGCTCAAAATATTCAGTGCGGGCTTGCCGAAACCGCCCTGAACGAACAGCGAAACGCGCGGCAGATTTTTGTTGATAATCGTGCGGTTTTGCAACTCAAACGCCTTATTCTGCAACTCAAAAAGCTGCATTTCAGGACGATTGATTGTGTTTGAACTCATTTGTGGCAGCGGTTTTTCCAAAATGGTATGTTCGTCAAGTGTCTGCCCGATAAAAAGCGACAACATCACAGCATAAGCTTTTCGCGTAGCATGCAGTTCGGTGGTGCGTTGCTTGGTTTTCAGCAGTTCCGCTTTCAGGTTGTCGGCGGCACTTTTCAACGCTACGCCGTTGGCAATGGCGATTTCGGTTTTGTCAATCCCGCTCTGAATATCCTTTTTCACGAGTTCGGTCTGTTCAATTTGTGCATCAATCAGCAGGATACCGAAAAACAGCGAATTGATGCGTTCCCGCAATTTATAAAGATCTACTTCAACTTTTTGCGTTTCAATTTCTGCATTTGCCTTCACCACATCGGTTTGATTTTTTGTGGTAAACAAATCCGTGAGCGAATACGTTACCTCGCCGTAAAGTCGGTATTGGGCTTTGCCGAGTATAGGAATAGTTACATTGGACGGCGCGCCCAACATCTGCAACATCTCGCTGGTAATAGGCATTTGCGTAACGTCCGACTGATAAGTAGTCTGACCATTGATGCCAATCTGCGGCAAATAGCCCTTTTGTGCGTTTTTGATAGAAAATTCTTGCGTTTTTTCTATCAGTTCATACTGCCTGACCAAAGGATAGTTCTTTTGCGCCATTTGGTAGCAATCTTCAACTTTCAAGGTCTGTGCATTCAGACCGACGGCGGCAAGCAAATTGACAATTAATAATTGACAATTGACAATTATTCTTTTGCTTTTTTTCTTAAATAAATTATTCATTTTCAATATTTTAAAGATTTGTATTTCTCTTTATTTTTAATCGGTTTTAACTATTTTGTTCAACAATCTTGTTGATGTCTAAGTAAAAAAATTATATCTTCAAACTATTTATCGAAAAATTAATGATAGCCATTTTTCTTTTCTGTAAAAATGCATTTTTTTCTTCGGGCTGATTGATATACAGTATTTCGGCAATCAAAACGGTGGTAATGTTTTGGGAAACGATGTTGAATAACAAATCAAGGAACGCGACCTGTTTAATGTTTCCTTTTTCTGCTTCCGCCTTTATCTCAATGGTTATAAAATCGACAGCAGTGGAAATTTTGGGAAATACCAGCTCCTTCAACATCACCAACTTTTTGGGCGATAGCAGCATTTCGTTGAATAAAAACAACGGTAATCGCGGGTTTTCCGCCAAAAAATCGAAGTGTGTTTCAATCACTGACTTAATTTTTTCAATAAATGGAAGCCTGTTATCTACTAAAACAAAACTAATTGACGAGGCGAACAACTGTAATTTTGCGCTAAAAACCTTATTGAACAACTCTTCCTTTGAACCGAAATAATAATGTAGCATAGAGTGATTTACCCCTGCAAGTTTGGCGATTTCGGTGGTACGCGCTGCCGCATATCCTTTATTAATGAAGACTTGCTCTGCTGCCGTCAAAATGGCATTTTCCGATGTTGTATCTTTACTTTTCATATCTTTACTTTTGAATCTAACAAATTTATTTATCAATTTTGTCTAACAATTTTATCGGTGCAAAGGTACAACTTTTTTCTTTCCCTTTTTCATTTTTCTCACTTTTTTTTCTCACTTTTTTTATCTGTCTCATTATCAGCATAAAAAAAAACATTTCAACTCCATTTTCCCCCTTTTCACAGGTGTTTTTTCCTCTTTTCCCATCCTTTTTCCTCTTTTTACAACGCCATTTTTGCAGCTTTTTTCCCATGCTACGCTTTTTTTATCATTCAAAAAGGCAAAAGAGAAAGCTACTATATGAAGCATACTTTCGAAGATAAAATAAATTTGCACAATCCAAAAAAAACACCTACCT
>JAITNR010000217.1 GCA_031290375.1 Prevotellaceae bacterium
ATTTAATCAAACATGAACAATCAAAAAAGAGAAGTGTGAAGGGAAAAAGACTCGATGCCGGATGGAATAATGATTATTTATTGAAAATCCTAACTAATTAAGATGCGTTTGCCCTGGCCCTAAAACCTGGAATGTTTTTTTGTTGGAAAATTTATTGTAACTTTGCGTGATTTTTATTGAAAATTAATAATAAATAGGATATGAACAACAACGAATTTAGAAAATTTGCGACCAAACATTTAGGAATGAACGGTTTGGCTTTGGACAACTTTATGGCAAGAGATGGCGGTTATATTTCGCCGTCCATATTGGAAGAGAGACAGTTGAACGTTACACAGATGGACGTATTTTCACGTCTGATGATGGACAGAATCATCTTTCTTGGCTCTGAAATTAATGATTATGTGGCGAATGTTATTCAGGCCCAACTGTTGTTTTTGGACACTTCCGACCCCGGCAAAGATATTTCGATTTATATCAATTCACCGGGTGGCAGTGTTCATGCAGGGCTTGGCATATACGATACTATGCAGTATATTTCGAGTAAGGTAGGTACTATCTGCACAGGTATAGCAGCTTCCATGGCGTCGGTTTTGCTTGTGGCAGGAGAAAAGGGCACACGTTCCGCCTTGCCGCATTCAAGAGTGCTGATACATCAGCCTATGGGAGGGGTTCAAGGGCAGGCTTCGGATATGGAAATTGCTGTAAATGAGATAAAAAAAATAAAAATCGAGCTTTATAAAATCATTTCCGAACGTTCGGGACAGCCATTTGAGAGGGTAGAAAAAGATTCGGACAGGGACTATTGGATGACCGCACAAGAAGCACTTGAGTATGGTATGGTGGATAATTTGCTGACAAAAAGGTAGAAAGTGAATAATGTTTTTTAATTTTGGGATAGCTTCGTTCCTCGCAATGACGCATTGCTTTTGGACTTCGCCTTATTGCGAGGAAGTAAGTAATCCAGAAACATTTTATATCTTATATATATTAAAAATACTAATCTTTTCTTCTCGATTTTAGTATCCCGCAAGACTTTCAAAAAAAAATTGGTGTCTTAATTTTTTTTGTCTGATTATACATTTTTTTTTGTCAAAATAATAAAAAAGTTATACCTTTGCACTTGGAAAATTTAGGGATTTGAGTTTTCTGATTATAAGGATAAAAAGACTCAATTCTCCATGCCAAAATTAATAAAACTGAAAATTTAATATTGATATATGAGTAATTCGGCATTGTTTTTAGTGGTACTCGTTACCGCAGTGTTTATGGTGCTTGCGGCACTGTTTTTGGCTCTTTGGCTTGCACCGAAATCTACCAACGCAGCCAAAGGTGAGCCTTACGAGTGCGGCATCCAAACCAGAGGCGAATCGTGGGTGCAGTTCAAGGTAGGCTACTATCTGATTGCAATTCTGTTCTTGGTGTTTGATATTGAGGCTGTGTTGTTGTTTCCGTGGGCAACAATTTACAGAGGCATCGGTTTGGACGGACTGATTTTGGTTTCGTTCTTTATCGTTGTTTTGGCACTTGGGTTGGTTTATGCATGGAAAAAAGGAGCATTAGAATGGAAGTAGGTAAAATCAAAATCAAAAATATGAAAAACGAGGATTTCAAGGATAATGAATACCTCGAAAAGTATGTTGAAGAATTGCGTGCCAATGGTGTAAATATTGTTGTTGCCAAGCTCAACGACCTTATAAACTGGGGACGCTCAAACTCCGTGTGGCCCTTGACTTTCGGCACTTCTTGCTGTGCAATTGAGTTTATGTCGCTGGGTGCGGCGCGTTATGACTTTGCCCGTTTCGGTTGGGAGGTTACGCGAAATTCACCACGTCAGGCAGATGTGATTTTCTGTTGCGGCACTATTGTGCACAAAATGGCACCTGTCCTAAAAAGGCTGTACGACCAAATGGCTGAACCCAAGTACGTTATGGCATTTGGTGCATGCACAATCAGTGGCGGACCATTCAAAAAGTCGTATCATACGGTTATGGGTATTGACAAGATAATTCCCGTTGACATCTACATTCCGGGTTGTCCGCCCCGTCCTGATGCTATGATATACGGAATGATGCAGTTGGCAAGAAAAATCAAAATACAGGAATTTTTTAAATTACCCAAAGAGCCTGATATTGTTGAGATGAACGAAAATCAAATAATCGAAGAAAAAGGAGGTGAAAATGAATAATTTGGACAGTATATTTTCTCAACTTCCTTTTGCTGAAGTTGTTAATAAGGATAATATTGTTGCAGTAACGGTTCCGAAAGATAAAATCTACGAAACACTTAATTTGTTAAAAAACAATAATTTTGATTATCTGCGTGATATTGTCGGAATGGATTATACCAATTCTTTGGGTGTGATTTACAATCTTTCTTCAACCCAAAAGCCTGAGTACCTGCTTTTGGTAAAAACCTCTATCGAAGACAGAGAAAATCCGTATTTTGACTCCGTAATTGATTTATGGGACTCGGCAATGCTCTATGAAAGGGAGGTGCATGACTTTTTCGGCATAACTTTCAAAAATAATCCTGATATGCGCAGACTGTTTCTTCGTCAGGACTGGAAAGGCTATCCACTTAGAAAGGATTATGATGATAATCCCAACATCAATCCTGTGCCGTTGGAAAACGAAGACCTTGACGATATGGAGCAGCTGCCTCAGATTGAGGTTAATCAGGACAAGAGTTTTGAAGAGCAACACTCTGTATTTCAAAAGGAGGAGTATGTTGTCAATTTTGGACCTCAACACCCTGCTACTCACGGAGTTCTTCACCTCAGAGTGTCGCTTGATGGAGAAATCATAAAGAAAATTGACCCTAATTTCGGCTATATACATCGCGGAATAGAAAAAATGAGCGAATGTTATACCTATCCGCAAATATTGCATCTTACCGACAGGCTTGATTATCTTTCCGGGGCAATTAACCGCCACGCTGTTTGTCTGGCAGTGGAAAAGGGGCTGGAACTTGAAGTGCCGCAAAGAGCTCATCATATCAGAACAATCATTGACGAACTCACCCGTGTAGCCTCTCACCTCTTGGGCTGGGGCTGTATGTGTATGGATATGGGTGCAATCACTGCCTTTGTGTATGGCATGCGAGACAGGGAAAAAATTATGGATATTTTTGAGGAAACATGTGGTGGTCGTTTAATGGCAAATTACAGCGTGATAGGCGGTGTAATGGCTGATATTCATCCTAATTTTCAAAAAAAGGTAAAGGAATTTATCCCATATATGAGAAAAATGCTCAAAGAGCATCACATTCTGTTCACAGGCAACCCAATTGCACGTGGCAGAATGGATGGAATAGGGCATTTGAGCAGGGAACAGGCTATTTCCATCGGGGCAACAGGTCCTGTGGGCAGGGCTTCGGGCTGGAGTAATGATACTCGCAAAATTCAGCCGTATGCTGCCTACGACAAAGTGAATTTCACTGAAATGCTAAGAAAGGACGGTATGACTTTCGACCGTTACGTCATTCGTTTGGACGAGATAGAAGAGTCGTTGAAGATAATCGAACAGCTTGTTGATAATATTCCCGAAGGCGATTTTACAGCCAAAACAAAGGCGGTTATCAAACTGCCCGAAGGTGAGTATTTTCAGAGGGTAGAAAATGCGAGAGGAGAGTTTTGCGTTTATATAGACAGTCGTGGCGACAAATATCCGTACAGGGTTAAATTCCGTTCGCCATCGTTGACTTTGGTTAATGTGCTTAAACACATTACTCCCGGCACAAAAGTTGCTGACCTGATAATGCTTGGCGGTTCGTTGGACTATGTTATTCCATGCATTGACAGATAGTTGAATATAATACCTAATATCTAAAAAAAAACTAAAATCTAACAAAAATATGTTTCATTTTAAAATAATAACCGATTGGATAGACCAGTTTTTACATGCAAATATGGCAGAATGGCTGGCTTTGACAATAGAATTTGTGTTGATAGGATTGGTCATTTTGACTGTTTATGCCGTTCTGGCACTGTTTTTAATCTGGTTGGAAAGAAAAATATGTGCATGGTTTCAGTGCCGTCTTGGACCTACCCGTGTTGGACCGTTCGGGCTGTTGCAGAGCATTGCCGATATGGTTAAAATTTTGTTGAAAGAAATTATTACCCTGAACCGCAACGATAAGTTTCTGTTCCGTCTGGCAAGTTTTTTGGTGATAATCGCCTCAATTTGTACTTTTGGAGCGATACCATTTGACAAAGGCTTACACGTGGTAGATTTCAACATCGGTATCTTCTACCTGCTTGCCATTTCATCGCTTGGAGTGGTGGGGATACTGCTGGCAGGCTGGTCGTCAAACAGCAAATACACGATGATAGGCGCAATGCGTTCAGGGGCTCAGTTGATAAGTTATGAATTGTCGTGCGGACTGTCCCTGATGACAATCGTAATTCTTTCAGGCACAATGCAACTTTCTCAAATTGTTGAAATGCAATCAACAGGCTGGTTTATCTTCAAGGGAGGCATTCCTGCACTGATAGCCTTTGTTATCTACCTGATAGCAGGACACGCCGAAACAAACCGTGGACCATTCGACTTGCCTGAAGCGGAGTCGGAACTTACGGCAGGCTATCACACCGAATATTCAGGTATTCAGTTCGGATTTTTCTATCTGGCAGAATACCTTAATATGTTTATTATTGCGGCGATTGCCTCAACGGTATTTTTGGGAGGCTGGATGCCGTTCCATGTACCGGGCTGGGAGGGTTTTAATCAGATAATGGATTATGTTCCGCCTGTGCTGTGGTTTTTCGGTAAAACATTTCTCTGTGTCTTTTTGGCTCTTTGGGTAAGATGGTCGTTTCCGCGCCTGAGAATCGACCAACTGCTTAAACTCGAATGGAAAGTGCTTATGCCAATCAGTTTTGCTAATATTGTGCTTATGGCGTTGTGGGTTCTTATATTTAATTGACAAATAATAATGTAACTACAAGTCTGTAAGGGCTTTAAAAGCCAAACGATGGGAAAGAAGATAATCATTTTTGCTATCTTCACTCCGTCAGTTAGCCGACAACAACATTCAGCACACAATCTCTTTGCAAAATAAGCATCGGAGGTATTCGGAAGTATGTACTTTAAAATCAATAGTTTATGGCAAAAAAACGAAAAATGCTATTTCTCTTTGAAAAATCAAAAAAAAGTACTACCTTTGCAGTCCGTTTATTAGAACGATCCAGTAGCTCAGCAGGTAGAGCACATCCCTTTTAAGGATGGGGTCTTGGGTTCGAATCCCAACTGAGTCACACTTTCCTGTCGCAGTTTTTTGCTTTTGCAGAAGTGTCTTAAACTATCGTTTCCAAAATTAATCTAAGCAAAGGCTGAGAGTTCAAGTAATTGTTTGTAAATTTCCCAAAAAAAAATCGAATGGATGTTTATAATTAATTAATTGGTATAAGCGTTTAGGTCGCCCAAAAAAATGCTACCTTTGTAGCGTGAAAACAAGAGAAAAATTTACAGGAGTGAATTCAATAGAATTTTATAAACGCTTTCAAAGCGATGAGGA
>JAITNR010000246.1 GCA_031290375.1 Prevotellaceae bacterium
TTGCCATAAGTTGCATTATCAGTAATCGTTTGCAGGGTAGAAGAGGCGTCGAAACCGTCGAAACTGTTGCCATTTGCCCGTTCAAAAAATTTGCTGATAAAAGCGGAAGTGTCGTAATAATCGCTTTTTACGTAATACTGCCCCTCATACCATTTCATATCATCGAATTGCGGATTAACAAGATACTTTCCTTTTTTGTTGATAACGCCCCATTTATTGGCGCTTTTTACTAGTGCTATATCATTGTAAAATGACGAAGCTAAATCAAATTGCGGATTGATTTCTATCTTCCCTTGTTTATTGATAAAACCGTATTTACTCCCTTGTTCTATTCGAGCCAAACCTCCCTTGAACGATGAAGCATCCTCAAATTGCGGATTAATTTCAATTTTTCCGTCTTCGGTGATGTAACCCCATTGTTTCCCCGATTTTATGGCTGCCATTCCTTCACTAAATTGTGCTGCAAGGTCAAATTGCGGGTTAATCACATAACTGCCTTTTTTGTCAATAAAACCCACTTGATTGCCATTTTTAAAAGCGGCTTTTCCTGCGTGAAAATTATCTGCACCATCAAACTGCAGATTAATCACAATCTTTCCCGACTTGTCAATAAAACCCAATTTGCCCTCTTGACGTACAACTGCCAAACCTTCACTGAAAGCGTTTGCACCTTCAAATTGCGCATTGATAACCACTTTCCCCGATTTATCGACAAAACCGTATTGGCCGTCAGTAGCCATAAACATCGCAAGTCCTTCGGAAAACGAAAACGCATACTTTGCCTCTTTGAGTTCAAATTTGGTTTTGCCAGATTGGTCGATGCAGACAGGAGCGCCACCGTAGGACACCACAAACGCCAAACCGTCAACAAACGGCGTGCCGTCTTTGAAGTCGCCAGGAATTTTGTACTTGCCGTCTTCCGAAATGTAACCGACTTTTCCATCCTCCGCCGACACTACTTTTGCCAAGCCGTCGCGGAAAAAATCGGCGTCATGAAACTGCGGGTTAATCAGGTACTCGCCCTTTTGGTTGATGTAACCCCACTTATCGCCCGACTTAACGGGGATTAACTTCAAATCCACTTGATTGGAGTTGCTGGAACACGATATGCCGATGATACATACACAGCATATTACTAACTTAAATTTCATTTGAATAAAAATTAAATAGTTTATAAATAAAAAACCTTATCTTATTTCCGAATTTCTGTCCGTACAGACAGAAATTTACGCGCGCAGTTACGCAATTGCAGCGCGCTTTCAGACTTTCCAAGTTTTTAAAACTTGGAAAGTCTAACAAACACCTAAACGCATCAATCAAGTAAAATTCCCATCACTGCTACTGCCGATTTGGCAATGTTGGTGCCCGGTCCGAAGATGGCGGCTACACCTGCCTTGTAGAGATAATCGTAGTCCTGCGGCGGAATTACGCCGCCTGCCACAACAAGTATATCCTCACGCCCAAGTTTTTTCAACTCCTCAATTACCTGTGGCACAAGTGTTTTGTGCCCTGCGGCAAGAGACGAAACTCCGAGTATATGTACATCGTTTTCTACTGCCTGCTTGGCTGCTTCGGCTGGTGTTTGGAAAAGCGGACCCATATCCACATCAAAGCCGCAATCGGCAAAGCCTGTTGCAACTACCTTTCCACCGCGGTCGTGTCCGTCCTGTCCCATTTTGGCAACCATAATACGTGGCTGACGACCCTCTTTTTTGGCAAATTCCGCTGTCATCCGACACGCTTTTTGGAAGTCTGCATCCTGTTTTGTTCCTGCACTGTACACTCCTGAAATAGTTCTGATTGTTGCTTTATAACGACCTGCTATTTCTTCGCAGGCATCTGAAATTTCGCCCAAAGTAGCGCGTACTTTAGCCGCTTCAACGGTAAGTTCAAGCAAATTGCCCTTGCCTGTTTTTACGCATTCGGTAATGGAGGCAAGCACCTTTTTCACGTCATCGCTGTTGCGTTTTGCTTTTAAATCGTTCAAACGTGTGATTTGAGCAATACGGACAGCCGTATTATCAACCTCCAAAGTGTCGATAGTATCTTCCTGTTCAAGACGATAGCGGTTTACGCCCACAACTATTTGTTCTCCCGAATCAATACGTGCCTGCGTACGGGCGGCTGCTTCTTCAATGCGCATTTTTGGAATGCCTGTTTCGATAGCGGCAGCCATTCCTCCGAGCGATTCGATTTCCTGAATATGTTCCCAAGCCTTGTCAAAAATTTCTTTTGTCAGATTTTCTACATAATAAGAACCGCCCCAAGGGTCGATTTCGCGGCAAATCTGCGTTTCTTCCTGAACATAAATCTGCGTATTACGTGCAATACGTGCCGAGAAATCGGTTGGCAGAGCGATTGCCTCGTCCAAAGCGTTGGTATGCAGCGATTGAGTATGTCCCAAAGCAGCACCCATTGCCTCTACACAAGTGCGTCCCACATTGTTGAACGGATCCTGTTCGGTCAAACTCCAACCTGAAGTCTGACAGTGTGTTCTGAGAGCCAGCGATTTAGGATTTTTCGGATTAAATTTCTTAACAATTTCAGCCCACAACATACGAGCTGCACGCATTTTTGCAATTTCCATAAAGTGATTCATACCTATCGCCCAGAAAAACGACAAACGCGGTGCAAATGAGTCGATGTCCATACCTGCATTCACGCCTGCCCGAAGATATTCCCAGCCGTCAGCCAAAGTATATGCCAACTCAATGTCGGCAGTAGCACCAGCCTCCTGCATGTGATAGCCCGAAATAGAAATGGAATTGAATTTAGGCATATTTTTGCTTGTATATTCAAAAATATCGGCAATGATTTTCATCGAAAATTTTGGTGGATAAATATAGGTATTTCTCACCATAAATTCTTTGAGAATATCATTTTGAATAGTCCCGTTGAGTTCGGCAAGGGTAGCACCCTGTTCCAGTCCTGCCACGATGTAGAACGCCAAAATAGGCAACACGGCACCGTTCATTGTCATCGAGACGGACATTTGGTCCAATGGAATGCCGTCGAACAGCACCTTCATATCTTCAATTGAGCAAATCGACACGCCCGCCTTGCCCACATCGCCTACCACTCGCGGGTGGTCGGCATCGTAGCCGCGGTGCGTAGCAAGGTCGAATGCCACCGAAAGACCTTTTTGACCTGAAGCCAAATTTCTGCGATAGAACGCATTTGACTCCTCAGCGGTAGAAAAACCCGCATACTGACGAATTGTCCAGGGACGCATCGCATACATGCCCGAGTAGGGACCTCTAAGAAAAGGCGGAAGACCCGCAGCATAATGCAGGTGGTCAATGCCTTTCAAATCTTCCTTTGTGTAGTATTCCTTAACAGGAATTTGCTCGGGAGTATTCCAGCTACTCAATTTCGTAACCACTGATTTTGGCTTGAAATCGTTGATGTTTACTTCTTTAAAATTAGGTTTCATATTTTTTTTAGATTTAAGATTATTAGGTTTGGGAAGATAGACAAACGAGTAAATGTTTAGATTATCTTTTTGTATTTCTTCTTTTATCTTTAATCTATTTTATGTTAAATATTTAGCAATATATTAAAATTTTTCAATGTTTCCAAAACATTGGATTTCACATTTATAAAATGTTCTATTCCAATTTTCTGCAAATCTTCGGTACAAGTGGGTGCACCTGCTATCACAAAGATTTCCTTGCCTTTTACCAACTCGAACGCTTTTGGGGCTAAGTCAGTATATTCGTCGTCTGACGAGCAGATAACGATTATGTCGGCATCTGCCTTGCGAGCCGTCTCAACGCCTTCCTGTACGGTGTTGAAACCGATGTTGTCTATGATTTGGTAACCTGCACAACCGAAGAAGTTACTCGAAAATTGTGCCCTTGCCAGTCTCATAGCCAAGTTGCCGATGGTGAGCATAAACACTTTTGGACGCTTTGCCGCCTTTTCGGTAGCAAGGCGAAGTTGCTCAAACTCAATGGCTTCGCGTGTCGGTTTAAGGGTTGGAACACCATCATTGCAAGCAGTTGAAAACTCGTGAGCATCTATGTCACGTTCGATTTTACCATTGGTAGTTTCGTTGAAATTTGGATATTGGTTTGTTCCTAACAAAATTTCCCTTCGACTCGAAACAGCTTTAAGACGGACATTAGCAGCAGCATTGACGGCAGTTTGCACGCGTCCACTTTCAACAGTTTTGAAAAATCCGCTGTGTTCTTCTTCTTCAAGGAAAAGTTTCCAAGCTTCATGTGCAATCTGATTGGTCAGATTTTCGATGTAATACGAACCGGCAGCGGGGTCGGCAACCTTGTTAAAATGACATTCTTCTTTGAGAAGAAGTTGCTGATTTTTTGCAATTCTTTCCGAAAAATCGTCAGACTGCTTGTAAGCACAGTCGTAAGGCAAAACAGTAAGCGAATCAACACCGCCAAGCGTAGCACTCATCGCCTCAGTCTGTGTGCGAAGCATATTGACATTGGCATCAAATATGGTGAAGTTGAAATAACTTGTTTCGGCGTGAATTTTCATTGCACAACAACACGGACAGAAACCTAAGCCACTCTCTTCCATACAGTTACAATCATCTCCACAAGTACATTCAGGCTTATAGGCAGCAACGATTTGAGCCCATAGCCAGCGCGCTGCACGGAATTTGGCTATCTCTACAAAATAGTTGCTCGAAACACCAAAGGTAAAACGAATTGTCTTTGCAGCATCGGCAGGCTTTATTCCCTTGTCAATCAACATGTTAAGATATTGATTTCCCCAAGCCAAAGCATAACCGAGTTCCTGCGAAATAGTTGAACCTGCATTACTTAGCGTCAGTGCATTAACTGTAATGGCTTGATAAAGCGGAAGTTCCAGCAAAATTTTGGCTGTCTGAGCAATTTGCGCAGCAACAAAATCTTCCGTCAAACTCTTTCCTTTGAGCAGCATACGACTGATAGGGTCAAGATTAATGGAACCGCGCAATGATTTAAGGTCATAGTTTTTCTGCTTGAAATAAGCAACCAGCATTTGAGCCAATTCTGGCGAACGTTTTACACATACGCGGAAATTGAGTTCTACGCAATCAGCTTTGATGTCCTTTAACAAGACAGCAATATATTCAGAACTGAGGTCTTCTTTTTTGATTGAAAAACCAATAGAATTAATACCTTTGTTCAGAATATCGCAAGCCTTGTCGTTTGCTTGTTTGGGACATTCCACCTGAATATTTTGCCGTACAAACCACTCATTGTCGATTTTTGTTCCTTGAACGTAGGGAAACTCACCTGGTGAAAGTTTGTCGGTTTTCAGTTTTTCGAGGTCTTCTTCGCTATAAAAAGGCATCACAGAAAAGCCCTCGACAGTCTTCCAAACCAGTTTCTTATCAAAATCGGCACCTTTAAGGTCGGCAATAATTTGATTTTTCCATCGCTCTGTAGAAACAGGTGGAAAATTAGCCAACAAATTAAGTTTTTCTGTCATATAATTATATTATTTTTAAAATTACTCGGAATTAAAAGTCAATATTAAATGAGTTAAATACATCATTTCAAATATTTCATACAAAGGTAGTATAAATTAACCAAAAAACAGATAAAAATATTCAATAAATTTTCTTTTGTCAGACATGTAATTAAAAAACTGCCCACAGGCAGTTTTTTAATTACGTCCAACCAGAAAGCCTCTGCCTATGGCATAAACATCGTCTATGGTCATTTGGAAACTGACTTTGCGGTTTTCAAATTTTGCTCTTTCTTCGAGTTTTTGACGGTGGAAATCTTTGATATCGGCAGTGAAAGGCACATTGCCTGTGTCCAGGAACCGTACAGCACCGTTGTTGTCGCGTGCGGGCAGGATTTTGCCTGCATTGAACTTGCTCGGAGCAAACGGCACATCAATCACCCCTGCCTCGAAAGCCGCCACAGAGCCGACCGCGATGTCGCCTTTGCCAAGTTCTTCTACTTTGTTCATAATACATTTTACCTCACTGTAAATGATGTTGCTTTCTGCAATTACTGCGGGGATTTCGAGCAAACTCTGGTCGTTGAGCATCGAAATAACCTGTTTGGTAGTTTTCAAGCCTGAAGCATTTGCCTCTTTGGTAGGCACACCCATCGCCTCGTGAGGTGTTTTTACAATCACCTTTGTAGCTTTTGCCAGTGCCGCCGTGGCAGCTCCCCACGATATTACGCCGAAAGATTTTGACTCGTCCTGCGGAAAACCTCCCATCCATTGATGAAAAACGGTTGTAATACGCACATCTTTAAAGCCGTATTTGTCTAAATATTCACGTGCGAGTAGATTCAAACTCCTTATTGCAGCAACGTCTTGCAGTAGATTTCCGCACTGTCCGTAGCCTACAGTAATATCCTTAACTCCCTGAGTAGCAGCCAATAATGCCTCAATTATAGCCACCGAAGTAGAGATGCACGCAGGCACAAGTGTTCCTGTGAGAGGTCCAAAAGGCTCTCTGTTAATGGCAACGCCAGCTTCCTGATAAATCCCTACCAATCTGTCCGAATATTGCCAATGGGCGATAGTCTGTTCCAAAGAGTGATTTTTTGAATAGGGAATGTTGTAGGAAATTCCACCTCCTTCAAACGAAGTAAAGCCCCCTGCAATTGAGATTTCCGTCAAAAGACGGGCATCGGGAGTACCGTGTCTTACCTGTACCGGACTCTGCAGGGAGGATGTTACGATACGGCAAATATCCACGCCATAATTCACAGCGGGAAAGCCATTAAGCATTGACCGTCCAACCTCGCGACTCTTCTGAATGCCTACTTCAGCCTCCTTATAGCGATTGAGACGAGTATAACTGTCAATAGTGCTGGGCAACAAATCTGCCTCGCCTTCGGTTTCAAGATATTGCAACAGTTTGATATGCTCGTCATAGAGAGCAACGCCGGCACGCGGCTGTATAAGAGTTTTACCATTTTGTTGAGCATCGCCAAGTTTTAGACCGAAACGTTTGCTCACATCTATTGATTTTTGATATTTAATAGCCTCGTCCAAATTGACAGAACTACCTGTTGACCACTGTTTTAAAACCTCTTCTCTCTCTTTAAAAAAGGCATCTTCGGTCAATTTCCTGTTAATAATTTCCATATATCTTTATTAGTTAAAAAACAAAAGAATTTGTGATGAATTGTATGCAAAGTTACGATAAAAAAGTGAATAATTACACTTTTTTTTTCATATTTTTGATTAAAAAATACCTCTGTAAGTTACAAAGGTATCTCGTTGAACTGCGCGTATTTACCCTTAATTTTACCCTCATCATTGGTGAAATAGATTACAGGCGTACCAAAAACGCCATAATTGACAAAATTTTCTGAGTCAAGTCCCTTAAAATCACATAGTTTATCTTTCCAAGGGAAATTTTTAGACAAATTTTCATAAACATTCCTGTCCTCATCAGAGGCGATAGTAATGATACGTATCTTTTTGGCTGTCAGTATATTATAATTTTTAATCAGATTTGACATTTCAGTCTGACAATGTCCGCACTCAGAATTGTAGAAAACGATGAGCGAGTTTGCGTATTTTTTGTCTTTCAAGCCTGTAATTGCAGGCGGGAGTTGGTCGCCTGTTGTCAGATAGTAGGATGTAAGCACCCAATCAACCATAGAGGCACTTTTGTCTTTTGGCGGGTTAAAACTTTGATAATATTTAGCAATATCTGCCGCCGCTACTGACTGGTTGTAAGTCTCCATAAACTGTATCAAACTGACTGTGAGGGAGGCAGCAATATTTTTTTCGTTTTTTGCAAACAGACGTGTTAGCACGCTTTTTACAGACAGGGAGAAATTTGTGGCAAAATCCTCTTTTGAAGCGGTTGCCATTGAGTATGCGCCAGCCCAATATTCAATGTAGGCTCGCCAGAACGGACTTCGGTAGAGTAGGGCAAAGTCAAGACTACCACTGATATATTCCTTTTCTCCTTCGAGCAACATTCTCAAAGACGGATCATTATACGCCTCCTTAATTTTTTTGAGATGAGTTTCTATTCCCAAATATTTCGGATTTGTCGGAATTAATTTAAACTCTCCTCCGCTTGGCAGATAGTTGGGCAAAACAATGTTCCCCGTGCTATCCATAACGGTTTGACCATAACTGACAGTGTCCCCTGCTTGAAAAGCAATTATTTTAAACTGCTGTGCGTTCAAAACTCCGAAAAAGAGAGTTACTTGCAATAGAAAATAGATTTTTAGTTTCATAATTATACACTAATTTTTAGTTTTTTTTTAACTTTTACCCTAATATAGCCCTCTGATATTTTTTGAAATATTTTTGAGTTCTGTATCATAAGTTTTGTAGTCTGAATAAATATTTTTTATTTCCGTATAAAATTTTGTTCCGTGGTTCATTTGCTTTGTGTGGCAAAGTTCGTGAGTTATCACGTAATCAACTATATGCTGCGGCATAAACATCAAAAAACAACTTAAATTGATGTTTTTCTTTGAATTACAACTTCCCCAACGGGTTTTTGCACTTGTAATTTTTACCTCTGAAAATTCAAAGTTGTACTTTTGTGCAATTGTTTTAACCCTTTGCGGCAAAAATTTTTTTGCCTCTGCAATCAAAAACTGTCGTACAATATTTCTTATAACTAACTGAATATCAGTGTTTGTAAAATTCATTGCAGGTGGATACTTTATCAACAGAACTCCATCTTCCAGTCTTGCCGAAAATTGATTTTTCAATTTCTGCTCTTCTTGAAATTTTATCTTAAATCTCAATGTATCTATTTCAATATCAGGTAAATAAGATTTTGACGTTGATTTCCTCTTCTGCAAATCTTGCTTTTTGTCCAAAATCCACTGAATATTTTTGTTGGTAAACCCCTCAATTTCCCCAATCAGAGAAGGACGAACAACAAACCGTACCATATCAGAAGAAACTCTACATCTGATACCTCTGGCATTGGCTTTGGAACTAATCTGTATTAGCCCGATTTGCGGGTGAATAAAGGATTTTTGCACGGCAGAACTTTTTATTCTTTCTTTTCAGTTACTCTTTTTTTTACGCGGTATGTCAACCATTACTAACCCTCTTATATCCAGCATATTGCGCAATGATTTCACAGGCATTTTGTATTGATAAATTCCCTGAGCGAAATAGATTAAGTATCCGCCCATTTCTTCAAAGGCAAGGGCATCAAAAAGTTCGGGTATTACCTGTATAAAGCCTTCTATGCCGGGGGAATCATCAGGCATTGTTACGAAATTAAAGTTTTTTTGCATCGTGTTTGACGGCACATAGTCGTCCAGTGAAACCAAACCCTGACTTTCGATATTTAAGTTCTTTATAAATATGTCAAAACCCGTTGAATACGATATTGTTTGAGGGAAACCCTGACTTTTGCTTACGCTTGTTTTTTTTGCGGCGCAGCCGAATAAAACTATTACTAATGCGCTTAAATAAATTGATTTTTTCAACATAATACTACTGTTTCTATAATATATTAATTTTTTAAAAAATTATTTTCAATATTTTTTTTGTACCCTTTCTGATCATAAATCTGCCGTCAATTCTGTGGTTGATAATCCAAGCAATTTTTGTGCCACTTTCCAAGAGCCAAACGTTATCTTTTTCTATCAGGCTAAGTTTTTGATTTATAAAGAAATCACTCAAGTTTTGAAAGCCATTTAAACCAAACGGTCTAAATCTGTCACTGTACCGCCAGTGACGAAGCATCAAAGGAAATATAAGTTGTTCATAATCAAGCAGTGCAATGTTTTTTGGAGTGTTCAGGTATTTTACCGTTTTTCTGTCCAAAATTTCAAAGGACAGTTTTATAGGATCTTCTATATTTTGTATCCCTTCTTTTATGACAAATTGCTTGGTTTCAGTATTTTGAAGGGTTGAAATTATTAATTCGTTTCTGTTTTTTATTAATTGATGTGAGGCAGAAAAAAACTTTTTACCTGATTGTGATTGCAGAACACTGAAAATTTTATCAATCATAATTGACTTAAAATCAAACTGTTGCAGTATCTCAAAAAGTACCGTTTTGGTAGCAGGGCATTTTAAGAGTAGCGGAATATTCACTTTGCAAATACCATTGTCGTTGGTAATAATTGTCTTGCACAGGTGGTCTAATGCAAAATTGTAGATAGCCGTTGTGCTGCTCATATTTTCTGCAAATTTGTGCATCGTTTCCACGAATGAGGGATTTATTTTTTTTAATTCGGGGATTATCTTGTGGCGTATTCTATTTCTTTGAAAATCAATATCTTTATTTGTTTTGTCTTCACACCATTTTAAATTTTTATTTTTTGCATAAACTTCTATTTCAGAACGATTTACGCACAGCAGAGGGCGAACTATCATCTCTCTTTTCGGCTTTATGCCTGCCAAACCACGAACGCCTGTACCGCGAGCGAGGTTCATCAGAATGGTTTCGGCATTGTCGTTTTTATGATGTGCCACAGCAACTGCCTGAAAATCGTGCTTTTGCAACAATGTCTTAAACCACGAATACCGCAAATTGCGCGCTGTCATCTCGATAGATTCTCCGCTTTTGTCGGCAACTTCTTTTGTGTCAAATTCTGTAAAATGTGATTTAAGCCCGTGTTTTTCAGATAGTTGTTGCACAAATTTTGCACTGTCATTTGATGCTTTGCCTCTCAAATGAAAATTGCAATGGGCAACTTCGCACTCGTAGCCAAGACACAAGAGGGCATCGAGCAACACTACCGAATCCACACCACCACTAACAGCTACCAGAACGCTTTTTTGCTTGTCCAAAAGAGCGTTCGCTACGATGTAATTTTCTAATTTTTGAAAAATGTCCAACTTGTTACTTTGTTTGCTAAATCTGCAAATTTACATAAAATTTTGGGGTTGGACACAATTTTTATTTGGCAGGCTAATTTTTTTTTGAGGCACTGTTAATGAATGGATAATGAATAATAGGGTACCATCGCTCTTGCCTTTCACGTCATTGCGAGGAACGAAGCAATCCAGCCTTATTTTGGGCTTGACTACCCGCAATTCCCCAATCGAAGAGGGTGTATGAATTGCTTCGCTCTGCTCGCAATGACGAAAATGTAGGACTTATTATAATAAAAAATGAATGCGTTCTCTATTCATTAAAAATAATTCCCTCCCATATTCTTTTAATTCTTCATTATTTTTGTAAAAAATAAATTTGCACAATCCAAAAATTATATCTACCTT
>JAITNR010000247.1 GCA_031290375.1 Prevotellaceae bacterium
ACAGACGGGCATTTATGGGGTCAATCTTCGATTTACTCATAAAAAGAATGGTGCTGAATAAACCAATTAGGCTATAAATAAATACATTAACTGGGGCGACTTAAACGCTTATACCAAAACAATTTTTTATAAGAAGTTAAAATTTGCTGTTACCATAATTTTGTCTTTTTTAGATCACTTAATTTACAAATGTAAACAATACCATCTATCGAGCCTATTTACACTTGTAAAGAAGTACTGATTTTACAATAATTTCATCACTTTACACATGTAATTTACAATAACTTATTTTGCTGATATACTCTTGTTAATAACCTCATAGTTTATTAACATTAAAAAATTAATGATATAAATATATGTAAATCAATTATATATGTATTATTATTAAAGTAATACTTTAATGATGTTTTCCCTTTAATGGAATAATTTTATAACTCACTGACAAATACAGTTTTTTAGTATTTATAATACTTTTATTCAGTAGTTTTAGATGTATATTATAAAGTAATACTTTAATATTTTGGACGATGTTTTATACTATTTACAGTTGTTAGTTATCATTTCATTTACATTTGTATAATGATTATTTTTACAAATGTGTATTGTTATGTGGAAAAATTATTTTACTTTTGTAATCGTAAATTTTTACACAAATAAACTGAAATAAATTATGGTAAATCGTATTTTTAAACTGCAAAATGAAAAGCATCTTTCCAATAATGATTTCGCTGAGGTGCTTGGTATTAGCCTATCTTCCCTATCTCAATGGCGAAACGGCAATAGAAATCCTTCACTGGAAAATGTTTTAAAAATTAAGGAAACATGGAAAAATGTCAATCTAAATTGGCTTATTTTGGGACAGGGACAAATGTGGGAGCAAATATCCAATTCTCAGCAATCAGAAATTGAACCTGATTTGTTTTCAATTCATCATAATTCAAGTGATTATACACAAAAAATTGTTGAAAAAAATGAGGCGAAAGTCACTGAAAACGGAAACATTGAACCACAACTTCAGACTCAAACAGAAGATCTGTCAGAAAACCAGCCTGTGAAATTTGTAGAAAAATTCATCGAAAAACCACAGGAAAAAGAAAGGGAAAAAAAGATTGAAAAAATTATTGTTTTTTATGACAATCAGACATTTGAGGAGATAAGGCAGAACAGATGACACTTCAAAAGCATATCCACCGGCACCAAAACCGCCATTGTCTCAACTATCAGCAAGGTGTTCTGGTACATAACAGTGCCTGACATTGATTTGAATTGTGCATATTGATACTCTGAAAATCAACCGTTTATACCAAAATAAAATAAGTTTGCAGAGAACGCATTCATTGTTCATCGCTTCAGACATTCTTTTTCGTTATTGCGAGCGGAGCGAAGCAATCCACAGGCACCCTCTTCGATTTGGTTGGGATTGCGGGTCAAGCCCGCAATGACGTGAAGGTCCAAGCGCAATGCATCAGCGGGCTTGACCCCGATCTCATTTTATCATAATTTTTATATAGTCCATTCTTAATCTCACTTTGGTATTACTGGAACTTTCCAATACTCAAAACAAGCTTGAAAGTGACACGAAAGAGGTAAACTACCGTATTTACATTAAAAGTCTATTGGAACCTATCAACAGGGAAAAATTATCTCTTCAAAACCTCGTTATATGTTTTCGGATTTTGCAGAACTTCCAGTCCTTTTTCCACCCATTCGTCGTGCGGCAGGTTGTGTTCTATCGCACCTTTTTGGTAATAAAATCTTTTTACTATTTCCGCCTCGACATAGCGTTGAATGTCATCTCTGAAGTTCACCAAATCCCTATCCAAATCGGGTTTGAGAATAGGTGTAAGCTGCTCAAACAGCTCTGCTGTATGCTTTTCATTACCCTCCATTTCGACCATCTTTTTGAGCTGCTGCAACATTCGCTCACTTTCGAGTTGATACGAAAACTGTTTATCCTTTACAAAAGCAATAAAATCCTGATAATCAGCATCTGTAATCGCAAAATTTTTCGCCTCTGCAATAGCTTTGTGTTTTTGACAATATTTTGTGGCAAAATCAAAAATAATATTTTTTACATAAAGATAATATGAAATGTAATTGCCCTCTTTTTGTTCTACAAAGACATCGGGCGTTATACCGCTTTTGTCCCGTACTGTTCTGCCATTTTCGGTCCGAAATTCGTTTGTGAGCGAGTCGGAAACTGTTTTGGCTCTGCCGTCTTCGCTATTTGCGTAATCCACAGACTGAATGCACCTGCCAGATGGAAGATAATATTTTGCGGTGGTAACTTTTAAATAGCCACCGTATGGTAAAGTCCTGATACTCTGCACTAAACCTTTACCGTAACTCCTCTCCCCAACCACTACGGCGCGGTCTAAATCCTGAAACGCTCCTGCGAGAATTTCAGATGCCGATGCAGACATTTCGTTTATCAGAAAAACTATCTGAATATCAGGCATAATCGGAGTGAAAGGGGTTTTGTAGTTACGTTCCGAAATTTGACTCTTACCCTTCATCGAAACGATCTTTGTGTTCTTAGGTAAAAAGAGCGAAGATATACTAACTGCCTCATTTACAAGACCTCCACCATTGTCACGTAAATCAATTATCAGTTTGTTAATCTTATTATTTTCAGACAGATTGGTCAAAACGGATTTAAAATCCATAAATGAGTTGTCTGTGAAGTCATTGAGTTGAATATAGCCAACAGAATCGGCTATAACTCCGTAATATTCAATAGAATTGATGTGAATTGCCTCTCGTAAAAACTTTTTTTCAATCAGTTTGCTTTCACTGTTTCGCCTGATTTTCAGTCGAATTTCCGTACCGGGCACTCCTTTTAGTTTTTCGCTGACCGCAGATGTTGATTTGCCTTTCATATTTTCGCCGTCAATTTCCACAATTTCATCTCCCGCAACCAGACCGTTTTTCTGAGCAGGCAGTCCAAATCGAGGTTCGATAATCATCACGTAATCACCGTTTTTTTGCACTACCGCACCTATTCCGCCATAAAAACCTGTTGTCATGGTTTTGAGGTTTTCTTCCTGATTTTCAGGAATATAGACGGTGTATGGGTCAAGCGATTGCAACATCGAGGCAATGGCTATGTTGTTAAGTTTGTCATGGTCAAGCGTATCCACATAATTGATGTCCAACTCTCGCCAAACAGCATTGTAGATGTCGCCCGATTTAAAAATGTCAAAATGTTTTTCGTTTTTTTCCTTATCTTTCTGTGCAAAAACGACACTTGAAAGTGCTATTACAAGCAGTAATGCAATATTTTTTCTCATTAACGGTTTTTTTATTAGAATTTATCAATAATTTTAGAGGTTATTAAAATTGTATCGGGTTCTGAATTTTCCTGTATTAGCTCCCACAACCCGTAACCGAATCAAAGTACAAAAGTAATGAAATTCCTGCAATATTTACAATTTTTTTTTTGCCTTTTCAATTAAAATTTTGTTAATGTTGAGCAGTTCGGCAATACGAAAAGCCTGTTGCGGAGTTTTATTTGAGTTATCTTCAATAAGTTGATAATCAATAAATTGCTCTATATTTTTTGGGTTAATATTTTCGATATTATCCACAAACCCTTTTACTCGAAGTCGGCAACAAGTAGCATTGTGAATATCGTAATGCGTTGTAATAAAACTCTTTATCTGCTTTTCCGACAAAATTTCCAACATGGCGGACACAATAGCAGCACCTTCTTTTGGGTTGGTGGTACGGGCAAGTTCGTCTATAAGCACAAGAATATTTTGATTTTCAGATATTTGCGTGATAATCTCATTCATATTCAGCATTTCTGCGGCAAAAGACGAAAGCCCCTGCTTTTGGTTTTGTTCATCAGTAAAACTGAACATAACTTTAGCCACAAGCGAAATTTTAGCCGTCTTTGCAGGCACGTAAAACCCATATTGACAAAGCATCTGAGAAAGAGCCAAAGTTTTGAGCAACAGTGTTTTGCCTCCCATATTTATACCTGTAATCAAAACAGGATGGTCACTAAAAGCGATGTCAATTTTTTGATATTTACGACCCAAAGTTTCAAGGGTTTCCTTGATTTCCGGATTAAAAATTTGTGAGTATTCTGTTTCATTCTCAACTATTTGAGGCTGGCACAATTCGTATTTGAGAGCAAATTTTGCTTTGGCAATAAGCAAATCCAGACAGGCTGCGTTGTTGAGGGCAACGAGCAGATTGCCGGCAAAAGGTTTTAGTTTTTGGCTCAAACTATGGCGAATTTCTTGCTCCAATTCCAATATTTGCAATTGTAAATCTTGTGAAGGTTCGGTTTTTAGCCGCTTTCTGAGTAACGCAAGTTCCGCCGAATAAACATCATAAATGTAAAATGTTGGCATGGACGTATTTTCAGGGTCAAGAATTTTTACAACTTTGCTCAAATCGGGAAACTCAATGAGTTTAATATTGTCGGTTACAAGTCGGATTTTTTCGGAAATCAGAACAAATTTTTTAACTTCAAAAAGCTCTATATCGTTTAAAACAATATTTTGTGCAATATTTTTGATGGTTCGCTCAATATCAGCGATTTCACAAAAATTTTCGTCTAAAATTTGAAAATCTTTGTCAAACTTATTGTTTTGCAAAAATGAAATCGTTTTTTGTGTATTTGTTAATTCGTCAACAATTAAATTTTTGCTGGTTATAAAAACATTATTTGCGAAAAATCTCCAACCAATTGAAGATTTTATTTCCAGATTTTCGATAAGCGACAGGAACCCGCAAAAGTCGCTGTATTTCCTTATGTCCGATATTTTTGTGTTTGAGGTCATGTCTTAGACAATTTTCCACAAAGGTATAATTTTTTTTTCACACAACAAGAAAATGAATAATGCGAATTACGAATCAAAAAAAATGAACAATGAATAATAAAATGCTGACTTGGCGTGAAAATTGTATTTGTGTCCGTAAGACAGAATATGAATAACCGTAAGTGAAACTTACGGCTAAAGGCTACCAATACCTCAACCCGCAGGGTTGAACAATGATATTAATTCAACCCATACGGGCTAAATAAAGTAACTGAATAATTGAAAATACAATACGATACAATACGATACAATACAATACAATACGACTAACGTAATCAATTATTCAATTATTCAATTACTCAATCCACAGGTTTCACCTGCGGTTATTCACATAACGCCCTATCGAGCTAAATAAACACTATTCAACCCGTGATTCGCATAATTAATGAATATCGTATATTTAATCTAAAAAGTAACAAAAGTGCCGTCATTGCGAGCACCTGTACCTTTTAGGATATGACCCGCAATCTCATTTTATCATAATTTCTATCTTCATTTATTCTCGTATAAAAACCTTCCCGTTTTTCGACTGTTGAATAGCTACTAACCGGAAAGGATAGAGAATTTTTGCCTTCTTGCACGAAGGAAGGATATGGACACTTGTTCAAAATCGTCTGTTTTGTGCTGCGGGCAAGGCGGAAGCCCAGATTGTTGTTGCGATTGCTTGGCGTATTGTTGTTGCGGTTGGCAACGCGGCAGTTCTCCGCCGTGTTGTTCCAGCTGCCGCCACGATTCACGCGGTTAGAGCCCTCAGTGTCCGACCCTGTTTGTTGTAAAATATAATTTGCAAAGCCTTTGCTTTCGGCATGATTGATAAACCCGTATAATGCCAATACATTTTGCTGAAATTTAGTTTCAGATATTTCTCCCTGATTAAGCAAATGGATATTGTCAGACAGTTTTGTGGCAAACCGGTTTTTGCTCCGTTGGTTTAGCTTTATTTGACAGGGGAAGATAATAAAACCCAAAGCAGGCAAACCATGTTCCACTTTATTAAGGATAAAAGGCTTTAGAATCAGTTTTAACTTTGTTTCTAAAAAGTCTTTAAACGCCAATCCTTTTTCTATTAGCTCGCTTTGGCTGTCAGCCCACATTAAAATATCGTCCATGTAGCGAATGTATGCCGGTATTTTCAGTTGTTCCGTAGCATATTTATCGGCGCACGAGAGATAATGATTGGCAAAATATTGACTTGTAAGATTACCTATCGGCAAGCCTTTATCATCACGGGAATGATAGCTGTCAATGATTTGGTCTAATATGTAGCATAGTTGTTTGTCTTTATAAACCCGCTGCAACTGTTCAACCAGTACGGCATGGTCGATACTGTCAAAATATTTGCGTACATCTAATTTCAGATACCATTTATGTTTTTTCTGATAACAGGCAGCTTGTTGTATTGCGGCAAAAGTTCCTTTGTTTTTTCGGCAGGCATAACTGTATGGGATTTGGTGATTGTCAAATAGAGTACTGCAAACGTTCATCACAGCATGATGAATTACCCGCTCTGCAAATGGGGCGGCACATATAGTTCGCTGTTTAGGGTCGTAAATAGTAAAATAGTGATAGTCGCCAAAATGGTAATGGTCATTTTTCAGTGTATTGTGAATATGCAACAAGTTTTTATCCAAATCGTTTCGGAACAGTACAATCTCTTCTTTGCTCGATTTTCCCCGTTGCGCCCTGTAAAAAGCCAACCGCAGATTATCCATATCAATTATGTGTTCAAACAAATAGCCGTGCCGTTTCATTCCGTATTTGTTTTTGTGTACAGTTCCACCAATTGTTTTCCGAAGCGCTCAGCTTTCTTTTCGCCTATGCCATGTATTTTCTTCAAACTGTCAATATTTATTTCCTCCAATTTTGCTATATTTGCCAACTCTTCGTTAGTAAAAACTGCGTAAACGGGCAATCCGTGCGTTTCGGCTATTGTTTTGCGAAACTCGCGCAGCAAGGAAAAAACGGCAAATGTTTTTTCGTCCAGCACTTCTTTATAGTCTATTTTTGGCGTTGTATTAGTAGGCTTCATGTCTATTATTGCATTTGCCAAATACTTGACGCAAAAATGCCATTGTCCCCCGTTTTTGAGGGAAATAAGTTGTTGTTCTACTTCCAAAACCTTGTGCGACCTGAGAAATCTGTTTAATTCCTCGAGGGCGCTACCGTCATCGCTGATCGGAACATTAAATAATTGAAATTGCATACATTTTTATTTATACTCTGTTTTCTCAAAAAAAATCGACCGCTCCGCGGTATTTACGTTTTGCCTTTAGCGTCGGTCGTCCCTCCCTCCGCTTTTGGCAAAACGTTCTGCTTGCTTTACTTTGAACTGCGGGCAAGGCGGAAGCCCAGATTGCTGCTGCGAATGCTCGGCGCATCGCCGCTGCGGTAGGCAACGCGGCAGCGCCCCGCCGTGCTGCTCCAGCCGCCGCCACGATACACGCGGTAAGAGCAGCTGCTATCAGAGCAATCTTCACACCATTCCCACACATTTCCAGTCATGTCGTATATACCCAAAGCATTTGCTTTCTTCTGACCTGCGGGGTGCGTTTTTGCGCCCGAATTATCGGTGTACCACGCCACTTCGCCAATAATGTTACTTCCTGAATATTCATACGAACTATTCCTGTTGCCCTCGTTGGCGGCATACACCCACTCTTTTTCGGTAGGCAAGCGGTAGTCGCCGCCGGTCATGCTGTTCAATTTGGAAATAAATGCCTTTGCGTCGTCCCAACTTACCTTTTCTACCGGATTGTTTGGGCTTTTAAATTCAGAAGGATTGCTTCCCATCACGGCTTCCCACTGCGACTGCGTTACTTCGTATTTGCCGATATAAAAACCCGACATGGCAGTAATTCCGCTGCCCAAGCCTTCGACATACACCATTTCAATACCGTCGGGGTTGTAGATTGAACCATTGGTTTTGCTGCCGGACGAAGAGGTGGAAGAGGCAGCGTATCCTGAATTGCCACTGCTACCCCTTTCGCCAAACATTGAAGCAATAACTGCATCACAAGCTGCCTCTATATCACTAATGCCTGTAAAAGTTTTGGGGCGTGCCGTACCTGAAATTTCAGCCGTCTCTACCTCTACAAGTCGGGCAGAAATAAAATATTGTCCGTCCATTACGCCAATTTTCACTGCACATACAAATTGAACGCCCAATTGCTTACCTACGCTTGCAATAGTCTTTTCATCTACCGCGCCACTGCGTCCGTAAGCGTGTTCCTTGTTTATTTGAGTAAGAAAAACCGATGTGCGTTCCATAGCACTGTATGTTCCCCGCTTCACAATGGCATTTGTAAGCATTTCGCCTGCAAACTCGGCGTAACCTTTCTTTGATTGGTCATCGGTATAGATTGCCACTTTTTGCTTTTTCTCTCCCGGTTGTCCAAAGACAACGCCTGCACACATCACGGCAAGCAATAAAATAAATGCTTTTTTCATATTTCGCTAATTAAAATTTATTGTCCAAAAACGCCCTGTATGGTACGGGTGCTTTTGGTTTGAATTAATAACTGTGTTGCCACCGATACGCAAACATCCTCCAAATCGTCCAATGTGAAGGTGAAAGGCTTGGTACTGTTGCGTACCGCTGCCGTTTCCACATCAAGCAGACGGGCTTGTACAAACTGTTTGTCGGCTATCTTACCGATTTTAACTACGCAAACCAATTTTGTACCGAATTGTTTGCCGAGTTTGGCTATCTGCTCGTCGTCCACATTGCCGCTGCGTTGATGTTCGTGTTCCTTGTTCATGGCTTTGAGGAACTCTGCGGTGCGTTCTACGGCACTATACCCGCTGTTGTGTGTGATGGCGTCCACCAGATAGGCACCTACAAATTCACCGAGTCCTTCCTCTTCGCCGCCGGTTACATAGACGGCAACTTTCTGTTGCTGTTGCTTTTTGCTCTGCCCGAAGGCAACGCCTGCACTTATAGTGCAAAAGGCTAAAATTAAAATTACTGTTTTTCTCATGATTTTATTAATTTATTAAAAATTATTTATTTATATCTTTTGCGCCATCTGCATTTTCTTTTACCGTTTCACTTGTTAATTTCGCGGTAATATCCTGTGCTACGTTCATCAATTCGTCCATACTGCTCAAGGCACTTATTGCATTTGCTATCTTGATGATTTCGGCGGTTTCTATGTTAATCAGTCGTGCAGACACCCGTTTTTTCCCTTCTGCTACATCTTTGACCGTAATCATGCACACCAACTGCACCCCAAACTGCCTTCCCAAACGGGACATTTCAGTATCACTCACATTGCCTGTTTGTTGGTACTTTTGTTCTTTCTTCAATTCAGCAAGGAAACTCGCGCTGCGGGTAATAACACTATATTTTCCATTGCTTATAAAAGCGGATAGCAAGAAATCACTCAACATTTCGTTTATACCGGCATCTTGTCCGCCGCTTACACACATGGCAACTTTCTGTTGCTGTTGCTTTATGTCCTGCCCGAAGGCAACGTTTGCACTTATAGTGCAAAGGGCTAAAATTAGAATTGTTATTCTTTTCATGATTTAGTAATTATAGTATATAGATTATTATGGTATAATAAACAAAGCATTATTTCGTATGACATTGTTAGCTTGGCATCCCAACTTAACAATAATGTTAGAACCAGAGGATGTTCCACCGCTTTCGCCTGAAGAAGCATCAACATAGGCTGAAACCGCTTGTTGTTGTTGCTTTCTGCTGTCATTTGCTATGCACTCAAGCAATGCCATAGAATAGGCTACTCCCAAAGAATTATCCAAATCACGGATTATGCCACTAATTTCATCATCTTTGAGTATTCCCTCATATTTGTCGGTATAGCGATACTGCTGCTCCTCGAATTGAAAGTGTTCTTCTTCTTCGACTTGTTGTGTTTTTTTTATTTGACCAGCTATTGAAACATTGCCTTTTATTTCGGATTCCTGTACATACAGCGAGAAAGAGGGCTGTTCATCTTCACGTTTTTCTTTCACCGTATATCGTATATTCTTTGTTGTCTCCGCTGCATTATCTGTTATTACACTCTTATAAAGACTTTCGAACACGACTCTTATTTTATCTTCTTTTACGGTATCATTATCAACTGCTATCGAAACAAATAGTTCATTATATTCATTCTTAGCTATTTTAGTAATGGTATAACTGTCGGGTAACGAAAAATTGCACCTTTGAATGCGTTGGACTTTACTCGTTTTTATCCCTTTTTTCTCTTCTGACATGGAACTTGCACTATATTGTATTTCTATTTCATTTTGTACTACATACGACAGCAAAGCGGCATATACAGCGTATTGTTGCGCCATTTCGGAATTATCCAACGGCAACGAAACACCTACATACTCATTTTTAGGAGGATTGAAAAACCATAGGGGAGCTGACTTCACTACTTCAGTGGTGCGCTCCAGCATTTCTTGCGCTACGATTTGTGCTATTTTTATAAGCGAATTGACATTGGTATTGGTGAGTGGTTTACTGGCTGTAGCCTCTACTATTCCCGTTTCTACATTTATCAGACGCGCAGCCAAAAGGCTACCGCCGTATGAAGATTTGCTCATATTAACTGCGCACACATACTGCACGCCCGCCTGTTTTCCCAAACGCGAAAGCTGGTCGTCGTCCACATTGCCGCTGCGTTCGTAGTTTTGCTCTTTGCTCAGTTGTTGCAAAAACGCCATCGTGCGCTCTATCGCAACATACGACTGGTTTTGGCTGATTGCCTCAACCAGCTTTTCGCCCAAAATTTCGTTGTCGCCGGCTTCCTTGCCGCCTGTTACATAGACGGCAACTTTTTGCTGCCCAAAAGCAACGCCTGCACATATAAAGACAAGCAGTAAAAACATTATCTTTTTCATCATTCGTTATTTCTTTAATTATTTTTCATCCGTCTATACTGTGATTTTAATATGATTAATTTGATTTTTGTGATTAATCCCCGCGTTTCGTTTCTATTGATATGTATGTCCTGCAGGCAAGCAAATCATATAAATCAAACAAATCACATTAAAATCACCGTTCAGACATTAATTCTTAATCATCGGAATTACTTTTTCCACAATTTTATCAGTCAATCCGTCAAAGGCTTCTTCTGTTGCCTTAGCGCGATTCTTGTTTGTCCAGCCGCCTTTGGTTTCCGCGATTTTCGGCATCTGCATTTTTTGCGTGCGTGCATTGTAAACGCTTACCGTGGCATTGGCATAGCAAAAAACGATATTGTCGGGCGCATCGTTGCAGCGGGCAAGAGAGGCATTGACCTTAATAATATAATCGGCTTCTTCTTCCATTTCCACAATAGAACATTGGCAGCCTCCTTCGGTAAGCAGTCCGGGCAGGCGGTCGGCAATATGCACTACGTTTTGTCCATTCACCGTTTCGTTACATTCCACATATACGAAAGTGCTGTTTTCCAAATCGGTAATTGTTTGTATCAAGGTATTGCGCAAGCGTTCGCTACGTCTTTGCAGCAAAGTATTGTCGTCAGCCGAGCCATCAACCGCCGTAAGCAAATCCTGTGCATAAGCCACTTTAGCAAAGAAAGGCACTGCAATTTCGCATTGACGGCGGGCTTTCATTTTGTAGCCCTTTTCTACCAGTTCCGAAGCGGTTTGCAATGCACCGTCTATTTTGTTCAGATTAAGCGTGATTTGCTTTTGATAATAAGCAATCAGGTCTGTGCGCTTAACAAAGGCAAAGGCATATATAGAATTGTCTTTAGGATTTAAATAGGTAGAAACATTGCTGCCAACCACTTCGGTTTGCGAGGCGGTTTTAATTTCTAATTGAAATTTTGAAAAAATTTGCTCCTCAATATTGCTGCCGCTGTAACTGACATCAATTGATTTTTTTTCGGTTTCGACCAGCACGCGCACACGGTCGGACAATTCGCCAATGGCAATCTGTTTTGCACGGTTGGTGGCGTTGGTAACATTGCCCGTTGAGGCAACCGATATTTGTGCAAATCCAGTATAATACTCATTTTGCGGATATTGCACGGAACGCACATCACCTTCGAACCACGAAGGTGCTGTACCTTGCGCAAAAAGGGTGCAAGGCAACAGCAACAACGCAAAAACCAATACTGTGACACGCTTTTTATTATTTGTTATTTTTTTCATAATCTTTCAAATCTTCATTAAATTGTTTCATGTAGCGGTCGAAATCATAATCGGCTTTCAGCAGTTTTTCGTTGTTCAACGCTTCGTAGAGTTGTTTCACTACTTTCTGCTTGCCGAACTCAATAGTAACATAGCAGTTGTACGAGCCGTTCTGCGTATTCACCGTGTATTTTTCGCAGGAAGTGCGGTAGCCCGACACATTAGCTTTGGCAATCAGTTTCGATACTGTTACCATCTTGTCGTGAAACTCTTCGCCATCTGCATTGATGGACACGCCCACTTTTTGATTTTCCATCGACATTACGCCCGCCAGTTTTGAGGCAAGGTTCGCCAGTGCATTCTGATAGGCACGGTCTTTCGCCATAGCGCGGTCTTTGCTGTTGCCTGTGGCGTTTACGCGCAAAAATTCCTCGTCGGAATCTATGCCCGAACAGGGAAAGGTAATTTCCACTTCAGCCGGCACACCCACCTGCTTTGGCATTTCTGTTTTGTCAGTTACCGATACCGGCTTTGCTACATTTTTTGTACTTCTGCAACCCGTAATTAATACGCTTGCGATTACTGCCGTTACGGCAATTGTAAAATAACACTTCTTCATACTTTTGAATTTTTTAAAAATAAAATTTCCCTACTCATAAGGCTTTTCGGATACGCCCCGTTTTTTTTTAGGTGGTTTCTGAACTCCACCGTATTTGATATGTTAATTCTGAAAATTATTATTCCCTTTATAATTCGTAATCAATTGCGGAATGCAACAAAAAATCCTCGAAAGAGATGTTAGTTCTCTCGAAGTTATCAGAAATTTTCTCCGACTTTCGTTAGAAAAAATTAGTTGGGATTTCTTGCGTAAATGATTGTTTTTTATTATATTCCGCGCGCGCGTAAATAAATGGTGTGGGACTTGCTCATGTGTGTGTGTGTGTGTGTGTGTGTGTGTTTAACAATATTTTCCATATTACCAAATATTTTAGTCATAAAAAATGTTAAAACATTTTTATTTGCTGAATAACCAATGACTGATAGTGAGTTAGGTAACATGTGTTGAGTTAATTGTTAATAAAAACCTACATAAGTTCAAAATCGGATGCAAAGGTAGATATAATTTTTGGATTGTGCAAATTTATTTTTTATAAAATAATTCTGGATTGCTTCGTTCCTCGCAATGACGCAAAGGGCAAGAGCAATGGTACCCCATTATTCATTATTCATCATAATTCGTAATTGAATTTAACTTTCAAAAAATAAATTAATCAGTAGCAAAAAAGTACAATAATCTGAAAAGTTTTTGTAATTTTGCACACCAAATTCAGAATTGTAATAACAATATTACTGTGAATTTTAATTTTAAATAGTAAATAAATTATGTCCAAACCTCAAGAAACTCCAATGATGAAACAGTATTATGACATCAAGACTCAATATCCTGATGCAGTATTGCTTTTTCGTGTAGGAGATTTTTACGAAACCTTTGCTCAAGATGCCATCAGAACAGCGGATATTCTCGGAATAGTGCTTACCAAGCGGTCTAATGTGGAATTGGCGGGTTTTCCACATCACGCTTTGGATACATACCTGCCAAAACTTGTACGTGCAGGCTTGCGTGTAGCAATTTGCGACCAGCTCGAAGACCCAAAATTGGCTAAAACAATAGTCAAACGCGGCATTACCGAACTTGTTACACCGGGCATTTCCATCAACGACAATGTGCTTTCGGTAAAGGAAAACAATTTTCTGGCTGCCGTTCATCTCTCTAAAAATCAGGCAGGAATAGCCTTTTTGGATATTTCCACAGGAGAATTTCTTTTGGCAGAAGGCACAATAGACTATGTGGAAAAACTTTTTAACAGTTTTTCGCCCAAGGAAGTGCTTTACGAAAGAAGCAAACGCAAAGAGTTCGAGGCTATCTTCTCCAACAAAATAAGCCGCTTTGAGCAGGAGGACTGGATTTATACAATAGAAACTGCAAATGACAGACTTTTTAAGCATTTTGAAGTAAAATCTCTTAAAGGTTTTGGAGTAGAAAATCTTACTAATGGAATTATTGCCGCGGGGGCGATACTTAACTATCTTGACCAGACTCATCACAGGCAAATTTCACATATCACAAAACTCACACGTATTGAACAGGAGCGTTTTGTCTGGCTTGACCGTTTTACAATCAGAAACCTCGAACTGCTGAACTCAACAAGCGAAGATACAACTCTGTATCGCGTTGTGGATAAAACAGTTACGCCGATGGGCAGCCGACTTCTCAGGCGTTGGATTTCGTTCCCGCTCAAAGACATTAAGCCGATAAACGACCGTCTAAGCGTTGTTTCATATTTTCTCAAACACCCTCAAGATAGAGAACTGATAGAAGAAAATCTTACAAACATCGGCGATTTGGAAAGAATTTCTTCTAAAGTGGCTGTTGGCAGAATTTCTCCCCGCGAAATGTGGCAGCTGCGTTCTGCCCTACTCTCTATTTCACCAATAAAAAGGTGCTGTGCAGATATTAAAGATAATTTTACGTTTGCCTCATTTGCCGAACAACTCAATGCCTGTTATACTTTAACCGTAAAAATAGGCAAGGAACTTGTGCAAAATCCACCACTTGCCATTTCTAAGGGCAATGTCATTGCACGTGGCGTAAATGCCGAACTTGACGAACTGCGGGACATCGCCAGTTCAAGTAAAAATTATCTGCAAAAAATGCAGGAACGAGAAAGCCTTAGCACAGGCATACCATCGCTAAAAATAACTTTTAACAACGTTTTCGGCTATTATATTGAGGTTACAAATACTCATAAAAACAAAGTGCCCACTACCTGGATACGCAAGCAGACACTCGTAAATGCCGAGCGGTATGTTACCGAAGAGTTGAAGGTGTATGAGCAAAAAATTCTTGGTGCAGAGGAAAAAATTCTTGCTCTGGAGGCACAGGTATTTAGTAATCTCGTACTTAGCGTTATGGATTTTATTCCTGCCATTCAGGTTAATTGCAATATTATTGCTCAACTGGACTGCCTTTTGTCTTTTGCAAAAGTGTCAATAGGCAACCGCTACAACTGCCCTGTTATTAACGACTCAAAAGTTATAGACATAAAAGGCGGACGGCACCCTATCATCGAAAAACAGTTGCCTGTGGGTGAAGAGTACGTTCCGAACGATGTTTTTTTGGATACTGAAAAACAGCAAATTATCATCATTACTGGACCCAATATGGCAGGGAAGTCGGCACTTCTCAGGCAAACCGCACTGATTGTGCTTTTGGCACAAATTGGCTGTTTTGTCCCAGCTGAAAGTGCCTCAATCGGAATTGTAGATAAGATATTTACCCGCGTTGGAGCAAGCGACAATATCTCTTCTGGCGAATCCACCTTTATGGTGGAGATGAATGAGGCGTCAAGTATTCTAAATAATATTTCGGATAGAAGCCTGATACTTTTTGACGAATTAGGCAGAGGTACAAGCACTTACGACGGAATTTCAATTGCCTGGTCTATAGTAGAATATATTCACGAACATTATAACTGTCGGGCTAAAACGCTTTTTGCCACTCATTATCACGAACTTAACGAAATGGCAAATTCATACAGCAGGATAAAAAACTTTAATGTTTCGGTAAAAGAGATTGATAATAATGTACTTTTTCTTAGAAAACTTGTTGCCGGTGGTAGCGAACACAGTTTTGGTATCCACGTGGCAAAAATGGCAGGAATGCCCAAAAGTGTAGTAAAACGTGCCGACGAAATCCTTGCCCAACTTGAAAAATCGAACGCACAAAACGGAAACGTAGGCAAATCTATGAAGCAGGCTTATGAGAGAGATGGTATGCAGATGAGTTTTTTCCAACTTGATGACCCCGTGCTTTCCGAAATCCGAGATGAAATTCTTACACTCAACATCAATTCGCTCACGCCCTTAGATGCCCTAAACAAACTGAATGCAATAAAACGGATTGTAACAGGTAAGTCATAATAAAATGAATGATAAAATGCAGACTTTGCATAATAATTGCATTTATGCACGTAGGGCATCCATATCAATAGAAAAATATGGAATATAACATGTATTTATGTCCGTAGGACAAAATGTGAATAACCGTAAGTGAAACTTACGGCTGAAGGCTACCAATACCTCAACCCGTATGGGTTGAACAATGATATTAATTCAACCCATACGGCTAAATAAAGTAACTGAATAATTGAAAAATTGAAAATACAATACGACTAACGTAATCAATTATTCATTGTTCATA
>JAITNR010000261.1 GCA_031290375.1 Prevotellaceae bacterium
ACAAAACACGAACACCTCGAACACCGGCGTTGGTGGCTGGAATAACAAATAATGTGTGGAATGTAAAATATGCGTTTATGAAACCATATATATAACAATTAAATTAGGACACTACCAAAATTTTGTCTTCATATTTATTCTTATTTAAGTTTAACTTTAACAAAATATGGTCTGTGGTCTGATACTACATCCATATAATACTGGTCATAATCCATCCAGGAAGAAGGCACCTTACTTTCAAGAGTTTCGCGGGTCGTATTTTTATTATGTCCAAGTATCAGGTCTATAGACTCATACGTGTCATTTAGCACTTCAAAATTATCATCTATAAATGACTTAATTTCTTCCGTATAAGGAGTTGCATTAAAATCACCTGCAAGATAAATCGGTTTGCCAGAACTTATGCATTTTTTCACAACACTATGAGCTAAAATTGAGCTGGCCATTATGTCCCTGTCCTTTTCATCCAAACTGAAATGGGTAGCAACAAAGCAGAAATCTCTAAACTCTGCAACAATATAAGCCCGTTTGTCGTCTGGGTCAGTACTTCCTTTTCGTTTAGCTATTATTGTTCCTGTAATTGTTGGATTACCCACAAACCATGGATGCCACAACAATGCAATGCCATAATCCGGCACCATCCAGTCAATTGTCCAAGGCAATTTCCCTTCTAGAACACAGAATACGCCTGACATTCCTGTCTCTTTTTTTAGTTTTTCAAATTTATCAGACCTGTACATTTCCTGCAATGCAACTACATGAGCACCACTTCCATTAATAACGAGTTTGTGTGTATCAAAGCTTTTACTATACCTCCATAGATTATAAGTCATCATTGTGACAGTATCAGTATGAACAAGAACAACAATATAAGGACTGGTAGCACCACCATCTCCTGTAGAACCTTCTTCGTCCTGCCAGTGTTCTTTCCAGTCGTAATCATTGAAGCCGTCAAACAAGTAGTCCCAATCTCCTCCCATTTCTTGCCCATACAGTGATGAAGCACTAAACAGCAATGCAAAGATAAACAAAATTTTTCTAATTTTCATATTCATAATGTTATTTTTTTGTGATTATTTTTGAAATTTGCTTTTCGAGGGTTTGCAGTTGCACAACGTACAAGCCCTGCGGTACACTTAAATCTACGGTATAACGGTGTGTGCCCGCATTCAGATTTCCCAATGTTTCGGAAAAAAACAAGCGCACCGTTTAAACTGAAAATGTTAATGCTTGCATTGGATGCCTGTTCCAATGCAAACGAAACATTTACATCGTTGCCGTTCAACATCGGTATCACCGTCAGCTGTTCGCTTTCCGCTGCCGATGCGGTCTGTTGCAGCGAAATGTACATCGGCTTTTCAGGCTCTTTGCTCTTGGGCGAAAACATCTGAACATTGCCCGTAAGTGAAGTTATGCCGTTGATGTCGGCTTTTTCAAGCACTGCTTTTGTAAAATTCCATTTTATCGCCTGCCGCTTGTTGTAGTAGTCGGTGCGGGCGTAACTTGTGTTTACAAACTGTAATGTGCTGTCCGTCAGCACTGCTTCAAAGGTAGCGCGAATGCTGTCTGCCTCTGTCCATTCGCCGTTCACGTCGCCGAAACTGTCAGGCTCGCCAAAACTGATTTTCAAAGGCACTTCGCGCACAATCTGCCGTCCGCTGTAATCGTAAACAGTAAGCACACCGCTGTAAGTGCCAGCAATTTTGCCATTTACTTTTTGCTGCATGATTTTACGAAATATCTGTTCCATGCCATTGGCGGGTTTCATTTGCAGACGTTGCGCAGGGACTTGCGTTTCGGAAATTTCTTCGGCAAGTTCCTCTTTGGAATAATGATGCCCCATTTCTGTTGCTTTTTGAAGATAAAACTGCGCCTCTCCCTCGTTTCGCGCCACACCGTAGCCGTTGCGGTAGCAAAGCCCGAGAAAGTACTCGGCATCGGCACTTTTCATTTCGGCTGATTGCTGAAAATGAGCAACGGCTTTTTCGTAGTCCTGCTTTACGCCCAAACCCTTGTAGTAATAGTAGCCCAAACGGGAATTTGCCGCTTTGGGCATGTATGGCAGCAGTTTTTCGGTATAATCAACCGCCTTTGCAAAATCCTGCTCTACGCCCAAACCTTTGGCGTAGATTTGCGCAAGATTGTGAAATGCCCTGCCGTAGCCGTTTTCCGCTGCTCGCTGAAACCACGCCACCGAAGCCGCTTCATCTTTTGCCACACCCCAACCGCGCTGCAAAAGTATTCCTATTGCGTTCATTGCCTGCGCATTACCTGCATCTGCACATTCATGATAAAGCAAATATGCCTTTTCGTGTCCGCCCGCACTGAAGTATGTGTTTGCCAGTCGAAGTTTTGCAGTAATAATGGAATCGTTGTCGTTTCCACCAAAAACCGACAGACTGAACAAACACAACAGCATTGTGCAGAAGATTGTCCTAATAATTTTTGACTTGTTCATATTGATTAAAATTTAGAAAATCAATTCATTTTGTTCAGTTGCCTCTTGATTGTTGTTTCGTTGCTGCTTGGCTACTCGAAGCTGCTTGAGAGCAGGCGGGTAGGCTGTTCGGTAGAGGTAATCCTCCATTTCTTTCAACATTGCATCATTGCCTTTGTAAATGTATTGAAGTCTGTTTTTATTCAACTGATAGACAATGATTTGACGCACCGTAGCCACGCTGTCGTACTCAAACGCCACATCGTATTGCCGCATTTCCTTCCACGGGCGTTGGGCAACCGAGAGCGCGTAATCGTAGTTGCGAATAGCGAGAAAATCACCTAACTGCGCCTCGTCAAGTATTTGCATAATATACGTCCGCTCGTATTCCCAACGGTTGTTTTTCTCTTTGGTAATTTCGCCGCTTTTTTGCAGGGCTTTGATTTGCTGCGCCGCTGACACAACAGAATCGACCTGCGCATCTGTTAAATTCAGTCGTTCGCGGGTTTCAAGCACAAGCCCCAAATTGTAAGTTGCACCTTTCGAGTCGTTTTTCATTGTAACTTGCGAAATACGCTTGCGATATTTGTCGCGTACTTTTCCAACTTCTTCACTTCGTTTTTTTTGCATTGGTAAAAAAACGATATTCGGTGCATGCAATTTCCTTGCTGCGTTGCTCTAATAGCGGTTTGATTGCATTCAACGAATTGTCCGACAATTTTTGTGTTTGTCCAAAATACGTCAAATCATCGTTTAGAATAACCCACGCCCGCTGTTCCAACTCGTCCTTGAAATACCGTTTAAAGTATTTCTGTTCGGTTAGCGTTTCACACATTGCCTCGTGAAAGGCAACTTTCATTTTTCCGTGTCCTTCCCACTTTGCCCAAGAAACGCTGTCGAATTGCAACATTGTTTGAGAGGGTAGCGGTTGGCTACTGTTCAACACTGCCTTCTGCTCTGCCAGATAGGCACTCGCTTCATTTCTGTCTTGTGCCGAGTCAATGCCTGAGCACAAAACGAAAGTCATACAAATTAAAATTTTCTTTGTCATAAACTTACTTTTTTAAAAATTATTATTATTATTTAATGTATCTTTACCATCTTTCTATTTTGCCTTTTTCATTTACCGTAAAAATCCGTTCTTTTCTCTCGCTGTATTCGGGTATCAGAATGTAAAGCGTATTTGACGGAATGTTTTCAAACAACAAAACTTTTTCTTCGGTTGCCGTTTTTGTGCCTGCATTTATCCATTTTTTATCCCAATAGAAAAAGGTGTATTTTTTCCCTGTTCTGTAATACAGGTATTTTGGGGCTTCGGTTACGGCTATTGTTTTTCTGTGATAAATTTTACTAATTCAGAATAAAACAGTACTTTTGCTACGAATTAAAACACAAAAAAAATATGTAGAAAAATATAATAAATTGAAAATAAATAATTAACATAGAGCAATCGCTCTTATTCTCTTAAACAGTATGGCAAACGAAAATCTGCATAAAGCAAGAAATGCAAAAAAGGACGAGTTTTACACTCAATATGATGATATTCAAAAGGAATTAAATCATTATGTACAGCAGTTCAAAGACAAAACAGTGCTTTGTAATTGCGATGACCCAAAAGTATCGAACTTTTTCAAGTTCTTCGTACAAAACTTTGAATTTCTGGGACTTAAAAAACTTATTACCACT
>JAITNR010000151.1 GCA_031290375.1 Prevotellaceae bacterium
TCTACTTTGTCCATATAGTATGACAACGCTGTGAAGATTTTATTACCATCAGTGTTTTTATCATCACCTGTAAGTGTTTCTATCTTAAAGTCTTCATTGCTCAATGCCAAAAGGATAGCTGAGACAACCAACGGTTTTTCGTTGTCGCCCAATTGCCCATAATTCCGTAAGGCTTCGTGCAGTTCATCTGCTTTTTTGAGAATTTCTTCCAATTCCAAAGTTTCCACAGGCGTTTCGCCCAGAACCTGCTCGCGATAGTAACGTTCAATATTTATAGCAGAAAAATTCTCGAAATTTTCTACGGGGTGTAATATCTTGTAGCCTTTCTCATCTACATAAATAGGTTTGATAATATGGTGTTTTTCATCGCCGCTGCAACCAAAGGCAAAGACCCTTTTAAAATTGGTTTTTGCAACAATCGTATTGGCATAATGCAAAGCTCCATTTTCGGCAAAATCGGTCAGTGATTTTATGTCAGTTGCCAATGTGGTTTGTGTTTCATCGGTGTATTGTGCCTGCTTCTCTGTATCCGATTTATCTTCAATAACCAAAACGAAGTCACCCACTTTGGCAGTAAATTCGGGGAAACCGACCTTCCCTGTTCCCTTTTTAGAAGCTGTTTTCAGGGCTTCGTGTATTTCTTTAATATCACTGCCATTAGGGGTATAAACTATTTTAGACGTGCTTAATAGCCCGCCTATAAAGAAATCTGTTTTTCGTTCGTTTGCCATATTGCTATTTATTTTTGAATGTAAAGATACAATCTTACTGCGAGTTTTTACCCGTAAAAACTCTTTTCTTGAAAATATTTTATGCTCAATGGTAATATATGCTTTTTCAATTGGTTATGAGTGGCGTCTGTGTGCTAATTTTCTGCAAGTTACGCAATTCTCCTTTATATCATATCTTTTCCCAATTTGATGAATTTCAATTTTTTATGGTCGTTAAAAGGATATATCAAGATGATAATCAACAAAATAATTCCAAAGATAATCAGCCAGCCCGTGAGGGTTTTCAGCGTAACCGCCAGCGACTGTGTTTGCAACAGATTGTACAAGTTGGTCAGTGCGTACTGTTGCGCCTGCTGAGGGTCAAATCCTTTGCTGATACCGCTTTGGTAATACTGCGCATATCGGGTTGCCGCCATCGGGTTGGTCGGGGTAATGTTTTCAGAGAGTTTCTGCATGGTAGCCTGCTGCAAACGGTAAATGCTGTTTATGAAAAATGAGGAGCTTAACGCAGGTCCCAGCACAGAACGCACTCCGATGAGCAGAAAAATATTGGACAACATTTTTTCGGGCGTAAGTCCCTGAACGACATACACGCCGAAAACCACAAAAAGAATCAACATGCCTGCGCCCCGCAGAAACATCGGCAGGTAAAGCAATTGATATTCGCCCTGTGCGCTGATGGTGAAATACAAAATGATGCAGGAAACGATGAAGCACGCAAATCCTGTGAAAATGACAGGATTAGGTTTTCGTTCTTTTTTAAACCACCAAGTGCAGAAAACGGCGGCAGCGAGGAAGCCGGGTATCATGCTGATGTTCAGTTCGTAAAGGCGGTTATTTTCCAGCTTCAGTACGGAAGTAACGTAAGAAGAAACCAGTGAAGTGGTGGAGCAAAAAAACATGCCCAAAAATATAAAAATATAACCAACAAAAGTATTCGGATTTTTCATGATATTCAGGTCTGCAAAAGGTTTTTTTTCAATAAATTGCCTTCGGACAAACAGGGTGAAACTTATCGGAATGACAAAAAATGTAATGAAAAAAATCTCTTTGGAATGAAACCAATCCATCGTTTTGCCATAAGTTGCCACGAAAATAACGGCAATGTAATAAATGGAGGACAAAATCACGCTCTTCCAGTCGGCATCAAGCAGAGGGATGATGGAGGGCAGTGGAGAGTATCTGAAAGTCAGCAGGACAATGATAACCGCCAGCAGCAGAAGCCCTATCATGAAGTAATACATGTATTTCCATTCGTATTTGTAGGCAAGTTCAGAGGTCAGCATCATGGATAACTGGCTGATTCCAAGCGTCAATGGGTAGAACTTTGAGTAAAAAATACTTCGTTTATTTTCAGGACTGAGAATCGGCATTAAAATAGCAACTATCTCAATCATAATGAATGCCTTAAAAAAACCGATGAAAAAACTGCATATCAAAACGACCGTCATGTTGTCTGTTTCCGCACAGATGGCGCTGAGCGCAATCTGCACGCACAGCGAAAAGAGTATTGTGTTTTTAGTCGTGGCAACTCCTCGCAGTTGAGGTATCAAAGGGTGGCTGATAGCCAACCCTGCCGAAGTGGCGAAATAGGCAATATTAATGTCTTCGGAAAGAACTCCCAAAGCTCCTGAAATATCTACGGAACTCCCTGTATATGCACCGTTTACCATCAAGATGGGAATCAAAATGAGGACAGCGGTGGCAACTTTCAGCCATTGTGGAACATTCTTTCTAAAAATAGGTTTCTTTTTTAACATGTTTAAAATTCGATAGTGTTTAAAAAGTATGCTGTTCTAAAATAAAGACAATCAGGAAAATACGTTGTATTTTTGTTTTATGAAAATTAAAATGACATTCCATTGCCCGATGGGTAAAGTGCAAAGATAAAAAAACGGTAAGAAATCCTGCGGCGAGCAAAATTTATATGCAAAACCTGCGGATGGCAGTTCACCAACGACTACGCCTTGAAATACAAAGGTTTCCATTCACCCCCCTCAACAGCAAAATATTTAAGAGTTTTTTTGTAGCAAAAACCTGTAAATTTACGACATATCAAAATTTACTTACCACCACCTGAAATAGGCGGAGTTTCGTTTTAAGACGATTATTTTTTCCCTTGCTGCAACCAGTCAATCGTTAAGTTGCAACTTTTGTAATCGTCTTGAATCGTGATAAATGTGGACGAAATTTGGTTGGTTATCCATTTGGATACGGCATCGTTTTCTTTCTCTCTTTGCGTGAAATTCTTAATTCTCGCATAATCTACGTCCAAATTCATTTTGTGCGCAGGTATGATGTCGGTCAGTTTCAGGAGTTTAACCACGTCGCGGTCGTTTTCCTTGTCTTCAAAAACGTCGGACAAATCGCTTTTTTTCAATCCTGAAAGATTGTACAAAATCTTGGTCGGAAGTTTTAGTTTTTCAAAGCGATTATCGCCCGTCTGATTGTTGGAAACCGCTCCTGCATTGAATTTGCTGTATTTATCATCAGAATATTTCAGCACGGCATCTTTAAAAGTAATTTTTTCGGCTTTGATGTCGTCTCTAATTCCTTCCAATTTTGCTAATGCCGCTTTGATTTCTTCCCTGTCAGGTGTGGCTTTCAGCAAGATGTGGCGCAAATCCAGCGTTTGACCGCGTTTTTTTTCCAGAAAGATGATGTGAAAGCCGAACTCGGTTTCAAACGGTTCTGAGATTTGTCCTTCCTGCAAGGAAAAAGCAACAGCATCAAATTCTTTGACCATTTTTCCGCGCTTCACGCCGGCATAAAGCCCGCCGTTTTGTGCTGAACTCGGGTCTTCGGAATACCGTTTTGCCAAGTCGGCAAAACTTTCACCTTCCAAAATTCGGTTTTTTATATCTTTCAGTTTATCAATGAGTTGCTGTTTATGTACATCGGTAAGTTTCGGATATATATAGAGTTGAGAATATTCAACTTCTTCGTTGAGGTAAGGAAATTCTGCTTCGTGCGCTTTGTAAAAGTTTTTTACGTCTTCGGGCGACACGTCGATATTTTTTGTAATACTCTGCATTTTCTGGCGGACATACTCTTGATTTTTCAGCATCGTGGTCAGCAGATTGCGAAACTCTCCCATCGTTTTGAAACTGTATGCTTTGAGTAAGTTTTCTTCTGAGCCGAAATTGCCTTTAAAATAGTCGATTCGACTGTCCGTTTCCCGCGTTATGGAGTTGTTGTCCACTGTGATAAGCGTGTCCTGCTTGGCTTTGTAGAGAATGATTTTTTCTTTCATCATGTTTTCAACAAAATCGCATTTGTTGGTTACGGTCTGCCCTTCGGCTCGCGCCTGATTCATGGCGTCGTTCACGTCCGTTTCGGTAATGATTTCGTCTCCGACAACGGCTACGATTCCGTCTATTTTCTGCTCCTGTGCCCCGATATGAACGGCGGCAAAAAATGCTAATGCTGCTAATATTTTATTCATGCTAAAATTGAATTCTCCGTTATTTTCCCGCAAATTTAATATTCTTTTGCAAGTATTCTGCCTTTTTATGAATTGTTTAACAATAATTTTTTTGCG
>JAITNR010000223.1 GCA_031290375.1 Prevotellaceae bacterium
CAAAATGGGATGCCTCAAAAAGAAGCATCTGAAAAAAATGCGCATAAGGCTGTTTTACTTGCTGATGCGTTGTTGGAAGAGTTAGTAAAAAGTGAACACTAATAGAGTGAACAGTTATGGGAGAATTAGAAAAAATAAAAAACATGAAAAATTTTAAAGGAAAAGCAATTTACAACCCGTCAGGGAAATCGGGTGAGTATAGTTATTGGGCATGTAATTTTTACAACGGATGTAGCAACGGATGTACCTATTGTTACCTGAAAAAAGGTGTTTTAGCGCATACTTTAGGCGGCGATAGACCAACACTCAAAAAGTGTTTCAAGTCCACAGAACACGCATTGGAAATCTTTAAAAAAGAGTTATTGCAGAATTTGCCGGAACTGCAAAAATACGGGCTTTTCTTTACATTCACAAGCGACCCTTGTTTGCCGGACACAATATGGCTTAACTCAGAAGCGTGGCATTATTGTTTACAGATGGGTATTTCTGTAAAAATTCTTACAAAATGTGCTCAATTTGCAGATAATTTGGTTAGACATGGATTAAAAGAGTATTATAACTATAAGAATTTAGTTGCAATAGGCTACACCCTCACCGGGCACGATGAATTAGAGCCACACTCCTCCACCAACACAGAACGGATTGATGCCATGCGTAAGCTGAGCGAATTAGGATTCAAAACGTGGGCAAGCATTGAGCCGATTATTGATTTTGAAAGCAGTTATAAAATGATTCGCGATAGTATAAGTTTTTGCGATATGTTCAAAATAGGATTAGAATCAGGGAAAAAATACGATAAGGATTTAATCAGAATATTCATTAATAATGTTATTAAATATACTGAATATATTGAATGTTTTGGGTATTGTGAATGTAAATTATATTTCAAAGACAGCCTGTTAAGACAAGCCGGAATCAAACGGGAAGAATTGCCGAATAACTGCGTTGGTCGGGCATACCCATTTTTGGAAATCAGAAATAGAAATTAATACCTTGGCCGCAAACGACGGGCTGTCGATTAAAGATTTTGAAGATTGGTTTGCACCGAAATTCAAAAAGTCGGATGTTTTTGAGGGTGTTATTATTCATTTCACAGAATTTAGATATTAAAATTTACTATAATGACAATATTAGAAGCATTAGAATTGTCGGGTAATTATCCGGAAAATATCCTTATTTCTTCCTTTGAAAAGGAAGGTAAATTTGGAATTTTATGCTATATGACGCGCAATGGCGAAATTCATAAACTCATGTTTGATTCAACTGCTACATTTGAATCAAAAGAAGAAGCAGAAAATTGTATGCACGAAATAGCTAAAGAGTGCGTAAATAGATATAAATAATTAAAAATAAAAGTAATATGTTACACGCAAGAAAAGATTATGACAGAATTCAAGACCCGGACAATAAAATTCCAGCTGATGAACCAGTATTCCTTTTAAGAGGACAGGACAAATTTGCCCCTGAATTATTATTAAGATGGGCGTCAAAATTAAGATTGGATGGGGGCGATACATATATGGCTCGATTAGTAGAAGATTGGGCACAAGTGATGCTTGAATGGCAAGATACACATTGCATTAAAACTCCTGATTTAGACTATTCAAAATTATAGACAAATATGTTTGAAAAAGTAGAAGTAGATAAGTCGTTTATTCGACACCTACAACAATTAGTAATTGAGTTTGATAATCTTAATAAAGATTACAGAGACGAGCAAAATAAGCCTAAATCTCAAATAAATACAGAAGAACAACATAAAGCAAATCTTCTTATTTTTAGAGGTGAGTCTCAGGCGTATTGGTATGCAGCAGATAAGTTGAGAAATATAATGATGTTTTTTAGTATAGATAAATTATAGACAGATATGAGCAAAGAAAAAAGAACGGTAACTCAAATTTCACCGAATAACGGTTATCAAGGGATTTCAGTTAAAGATGGATGCAAACGGAATGACAAGTGCCCATGCGGAAGTGGAAAGAAAGTCAAAAATTGTCATCTGGAATATTTAGAGAAGAAGTATTATTCAATCAATAAGGTAAAAGATACCTTCATAGAAAAATTAAACCGCAAAAGAGATAATATTATATGAAAACTTTATTTGAAATTGAAGTAGTTTCGCAGACCACAGAAACCTGCCGCCGTTGCAAGCATAGATTTTCGACACCGCTTAACGAGTGGTCAAAAAAAGTTTTGCAATGCTGTGAATACAAAAGAGGGCATAATAACGCCGGTTACAAAACAATCAAAGTAACCGACAGAGCTTGCAAAAATTTTCAATCAGCATGAGAATAAAGGCGGAAACACTAAAAGCCCCTGTGCGGGACGTATTCACAATCATTTGCAAAACCGACATCGGTGTCGAGGTCGTGAAAGAGTACACCTTTCACCCAACCCGAAAATGGCGATTCGACTATGCTATCCCGGAGCACAAAATAGCAATCGAGGTTGAGGGAGGAATATGGACAGGCGGAAGACATACCAGTTCAAAAGGGTTTCTTGGCGACATGGAAAAATATAACGCCGGTACACTTCTGGGTTGGCGTAT
>JAITNR010000022.1 GCA_031290375.1 Prevotellaceae bacterium
ACGACATAGAACTGCCTGCGGATATCCAGAATTTGCCTTACCTGAACAAAGAGTACGACATTGCAATGAAGGCTGGCGGACAGGATAAGTTGTATTATTTTAATGCCAATCATTTGGGTTCGGGGTCTTTGATAACTGACGGCGACGGAAATACATACCAAACATTGGCGTATGCGCCGTATGGAGAGGACTTGGTAAATATCAGAAATGGAGGCTATGACGAACCATACAAATTTACAGGGTATGAAAGAGACCAAGAGAGCGGGCTGTATTATGCAAACGCAAGGTACTACGACCCGCGAATATCACAATTTTTGTCTGTTGATAATTTAGCAGAACAAGCCCCGCACCAATCGGGTTATGCGTATTGTTCCAACAACCCTATAAATCGAATAGACCCTGACGGGAATTGGGACATTGACGTTCACGCATATAATAATAGGGGTACAAGTGGTTATGCTGTCTTTATAGTGAAAGACAGAAGCGGTAATGAAGTTTATCGTACTGTTGTTAAAACCGTTGGTAGTGGCAGAACAAGAAATGTGTCAAATTCTGATACTCCGCAAGGCAAATATAAAATCTTGGGTTACAGAAAAACAGGCGAGGGAACAAGTTATGAAAGGGTTAGTTATGGACCTAATGATTTGTTGGCTTTGGATTATCAGGGGGGAGAAGGTGAAAAAAGAAATGGTATGCATGTTCACGGGGGAAGACAGGAAGGAGATTATCAAAAACGAACAGATTATTTAATGAATACTCACGGTTGTATGAGAATAAATGATGCTGACATTTTGGAACTTAAAAATATAACCAATGCGTTAGAACAAAACGATCCTTTGGAAACAAGAGGTTACTTAAATTTGACAGACGATTTGCTAACTCCTGTAAAATATACAACTTCGGCAGATAGACACAACGCAGGAATAGACCAATTTCCAAAAACTTCTGCTGCAAAACAAAATGCAGGTTTTGCTTTGCCGTGTTATGTTGTACCTCTTGATAATCCCCGTGATGTTAGACCTCCATATAAATTATCCGATTATGAATAATAAAAAATTGATTTATAACATATTAATACTGATATTTATCATAGTATCATGCAATGGGAAAAACAGGAATAAAGTTGTTGAAAGTGATTTTGTTCAAACATCTATTACAGATAGTTCTTTACATAAAAACACACAAAATAACACTAATATCATTACAAAGCAGGAACAACTTACTATCTGGGGTGTGTTAGAAAAAATGAAAAAACAGAAAAAATTGACACAAGCCGATTATGACTGTATATGTGATTTTTTGTTCAAAGTATTCGATAAAGGAGAAAATGTTGAAGGTGAGGAAGGAATAGGTTATCAATTATTTGAATACTTAAAGGGTAATGCGTTGAATAATAGTGCTTTTTTATCTTATCTAAATGGAAAAGAGACAAAAGAAAAGGTATTAAAAGCACTAATACAAATAATGGATATTGATATTAGTTATGAATATACCTCTTATAACACGTTTATTAAAGATTTTTCAATGTTTGGTAATAGTATTTCAGCAAAAAGTGCCTTTAATGAATGTATGAGTAATCAATAAATCGAAGTATGCAGTTCAAAAACAGCCCACTTTTTTGGGCTGTTTTCTTTTTATTTTTGGGGGGCGGGCGGCAAAGCCGCCAAAAAAAAAGAACTGCCGCCCCTGACTTCGACGGTCAAAAATCACAAAGTACTATTACTCAATGACTTACAAAAACAGCGAGCCACTACACTTTTTAATTTTCGAGTAATTGATAAGACACTAAACTTCGGTGTTTTTTCATTGCTTGATATATTGTTTGTGTGTCTTTTGACGTTTTGGCAGGCAAAACATATCGTTTCTGTTTTTTCGGGTCAATAAGGATACTTTCCTGTACATTCTATGAGCCGCAGTTTAAGTCCTACAATGATTACCGAATACGAACGGCAACTTATCCCCAAAGATGTTTTGCAACGCTCTTTATAGATGAATTTTGCAACTTTCTAACTCCTAAAAAATAGTCAGTTATGAACGAATCGCTTGTAGAATGGACTTGTGTCATCCTAAAAAACCGTTACAGATTTTTAGGATGACTCTTTACTTGCTCGCACAGCACTTTGCCTTAACCTGCTTTACCTCGGCGGCAGCAGAATCAAGTGCCTTGGTTTCATAACCAAGTTTTTCAAAGGCTTTCTTCAAGGTTTCTATATTTGTTTTTTGAGCGTTGTACACAACAGTAACTTTCTGTGCTTCAAGGTCAAACTTCAAATCTTTCACTCCCTTTTCCAAACCGATATTCTTTTCGATAATCGATTGGCAATGCTCTCCGTGCATATTCGAAATATAAAAGGTAACAGCACTGTTGTTGTTGTTTACCTCTTTTTTAGCCGCATCATTAGTGCAACTTTCGGCTTTTTTTTGTGTCTGTGCCTCAATGACAAACGTGGCAACCATCATTGCCATTACAACTGAAAAAATTTTGAATTTCATTTTTTTTAAAATTTATTATTAATTATCTTTTGTTTTGATTATTAGTTTTGTATCTGCATCATTACATAGACACAAAAAACAAATAACTTGTAATGTTTTTAATTTCTGGATTACTCCATTCCTCGCATGACGCATTGCGCTTGGACTTCGCGTCATTGTGAGGAACGAAGCATTCAGAGACATTTTATATCTTATTTATTTTTCATTGCTAAGCAATTTTTTTTTTGAAAATTATCACTTAAAACTCCATCTGAAACCTGCATAAATTTTTCTTCCGTGTATCGGTCCCCAAATCATCGTTGCATCAAAATCGTTATTAAACGGATTTTTCACATCAATAATCGGGTTCTTTTGCTCGAAGTTGGCAATATTTTCGCACCCAAGATAAATTGACCAGGTTTTGAAGTTCTTTGTTATTTGACTATTCATTATGATGAAAGGTTTAAAATTCTTTTCCCACAACGGATTATTTATGTCAGGGTCAGCCAGACGCCCTCCACCATTAGCCTGTAGGGTATAGTCAAACTGCCACTTGTTGAATTTAGTTGAATATGAAGCAGTTAAAAGGCTACGCCATCGAGGTGTAAATGGTTTTTCACGCAATTCTCCGTCAATAGTAGTTTTCACGTCCGTAATTCTGTGTGCCACAGTAACAGTCAGTCCCTTGATTATCTCCATATTCGCTTCAATCTGAAAGTTGTTTGAGTAGGATTTTCCGTTAAGTTTTTCAAAGATAACCTTGTGAGCATCAGTGTCTAAATTAGTAACTACCTGATTGTCAAAGTCTGTATGAAAAAACTCCAGCAGCACGCTCAACTCTCTTTTGCCTATCGGTACAAAATTGTGCATCGTCAGACCGTAATTCCAGGCACTTTCCAAAACCGAAAAAAACGGGATATTCCATTTCCTGCTGCTTGTTAGCAGATAGTTGTTTTCCGCCAGAATATTGGTTGTGTGATAGCCTCTGCCAACGGTCGCCCTAAGGTGAATATTTTCAATCGGCACATATTTTATATGCAGACGTGGCGTAAATAGAAATCTATCAAAATAGGCGTTATAGTCGCCTCTTATGCCTGCCAACAGCACAAATTTTTCGTGCAGATTAAAGGTGTATTCGCCAAAAACTCCTGTTACAAATTCATTTTTTAGATTAAACGTGTCTGTCACAATATTTTTCAAACGCTCGTCAAAATTATCATAATTCACACTCCAACCTGTTGAAAGTTTATGTTTTTCTGAAAATTTTGTTTGAAAAATCAAGTTTGAATAAAACGAGCCTTGTTCACCATTATATGCGCTTTCTCCGTAGCCGGATTGCTGACTGTGCCATGTTCCGTTGAGTATCCAGCCGATGCTCCGCTCTTTTGCGGCATCAAAAATGTAGGCATTTTTTACAAACATTTCATAGCGTTGGGTTTCTATTTCAATCATATAGGGGGAGTCTCCCTTAATTTGTCCGCCCATACGCCTTTCGTTCAAAGCGTGCAGGAAAAATTGCCCAAGATAATTGCCTTTTGTAACATACCACCGATTAATTCCGTTAAATTGCCGAATACGAGGCATATCCATAAAATTATCCCTGTTTCTGTCGTTGTTAAAAAACTCGTCTGAGGCATGTAAAAGAATACCTGTTGAAACATTTGAATCCAACTTCAAAGCCGCATCAAGATTAGCCTCTACCCTACCCGCCTCGCTCAAAAAGAGGTTTGCAGATATTTTGTCAGAGGTAGTCGGTTTTTTGTACTCAACGTTGATTTGCCCCGTAACAGACTCGTAACCATTTATAACAGAGCCCGTTCCCTTTGAAATTTGGATGCTCTCCATCCAGGGACCCGGAATAAAACTCAAGCCGTAATTTGAAGCGATACCTTTGAGGTTCGGAATGTTTTCAGTCATCATTTGCACATAAGTACCTGATAATCCGAGCAATCGAATTTGTTTGGCTCCCGTTGCAGCATCGCCGTAAGCCACATCAACCGAAGGATTGGTTTCAAAACTTTCCGAAAGGTTGCAACAGGCGGCTCGTTTGAGTTCTTCGGCTGTGATTTTTTGTACCGTAATCACCGAAGTTCGTGAATTGACAGTGCCTTTACTGCGTTGCTCTACTATAAAAGCATCTAAAACATTGATATTATTAAGTACAACTCTAAGCAATTCCTGCTGATTTTCCAAAACGGTAATTGTGTCGTTCCCATACGATAAACTACTCACTACCAATTGATTGGTTGCATCGGTAGTTTCTATTTCAAACTCGCCCAAATCATTTGCTGTGTTTCCAATCGTTGTGCCGAGCCAATGTACCGTGGCAAAGCCGATTGGTTCATTGCTGGCATTCGTCACCACTCCGTTAATCAAAGGGTTAGCCTGCAAGTTAATTGATAATAAGAGAGTTAATATTATTGATAAAATTTTTAAAATGTCCATATTATTACTATTTTTTTATTTGAAGCATTCATACTATTATAATTTACACGAAAAACTCAGATTTTAATGTTAAAAATCTGTAAAATAAATAAAAATAGTAAAAATCAAATAATTAGGACACTTTTCATAGACAAAACTGCTCGACCATTCAACGAGATTTTGTCTCTCAAAGCATAAAAGGAAGGTGTATATTCTTTATTTTGAATGAAATAATTATCAAAAGCAAATGTAATCAAAACAAAAATATTTTTTAAATCTAATTGATTATCTTTGTTAGTTTCAACTGTTGTAAAATTTGCCTTGAAATATACCAATTCACAATCTTGTTCAGTAGTATGCTGGTTATCAATACATTCGTGCTCCATAACCAAAGACATGGCAGGTTTGTCTTCATCGTTTTTTTCATCTTGAGCACAGCAAACAGCAACCTGACCATAAGCATCAACACCAGACGCAAAACAGCCTGAACAGCAACACTTTATTATGTTATAGCCTACGCCAGCCACCAAAAACCAAAGCGTAAAAGCCACTGTAAAACCGTATAAAATACACTTTTTCATGGCGCAAAGTTACAATTTTTTTTCGACTTTGTGAATTTTTTAAAGTCAGTTTTTTTAATTTTCACTAAGAGGTAGTGAATACCAACAGGAATGGCTATTGCCAAGGCATAATAAATATAGGTTTGGTATTTACTGCCCGGAGTAAAGGTGTACCAAATACTATTATGAAATTCTTGTTTGTTAAAACCGTGATAATTAGATAAATAGAAAGCAAAATTTATAAGAAAAAACACAAAAAGATGGTGAGCCATAATATCCCACGTTGAACTGCCAATCCATTCCACAACTTTGAACTTTCCAATATATTTAGCAAGTATTTTTGTAATACGCAACCAAAGCAAAATACCCGTAAAGGCGGCAATATATGGAATAAATATATTTCCGTGGAAATCCATAAAGACGGAACCATAATCAATTGGTACGCCCAACAATTTCATTTGTTCGATTATGGCAATTAATATTGCAAAATATATAAACGTATTGAGATTGTCCTTTTTTTCCAATATATTTTTATAGTAAAATCCAAAATGAAAAAACGGAAGAAAGAAAAGCGTTCTGGCACAAGTATATTTTAAAAACTCATTATTAGTTTCAAATGTCTGTATCGCTTTGAGTGTTAACATTCCAATTATCAACAAAAAAACAAGCATCAAAAATTCGTTTGTAAATTTGATTTTTTTACATAAACGTCTGAAAAATAGGTATGTTAATTGTGTTAAAAACAAACTTAAGACAAACCACATAGCAAGATTAAAAATGTATTGGTGTCCTCTAATCCACGGCTCTAAAAAAAATGTTCTTAAATTCAAATCCCAACCGTAAGTGATTATATTATTTTTTTTGAGAATAAAAACTATCACCCCATAAATGAGATTATAGACAAAATACGGAATTAGAAGGTGTTTTACTTTTTTGTTGATGTATTGTTGAACGTTGTTCAGACTGTCCAACGAAAAAAAATAGCCCGATATAAATATGAACAATGCCATATGGTAGGCATGAATTGGAAGATAGTGAGTTATTGTAGCAAGACAAACACTGCCTTTATGACCGATAAGCACAAGTATAATTGCGACTGCCTGCAATAAAAGAAATTGACGGTTTTTTTCTTTCATTTTTTTTAGTTATTTTTTTACAAAAGTACATAAAATTTTTCAATTGTACACAGTAAAATTTGGCAGAAATTTATAGAAAAGATTTTTATAATTCTTTAGGAGAATTGGACTTTATCACAGAATGCGGGCAAAGTTTTATTAAGAAAAGTTATAATTTTTTTTCGACAATAAAATATTAATTTTGCATAAAAGAAATCTGTAAGTTAAAAATAATTGTACAGATTAATTAAATAATGACATTAAACCCAAAATTATGATGGACAAACTATTTCTTATTGATGCTTATGCGTTGATTTACAGGTCATATTATGCATTTTTGAAAAATCCAAGAGTAAATTCAAAAGGACTGAATACTTCGGCAGTTTTTGGTTTTGTAAATACGCTCGAAGATGTGCTAAAACGTGAAAATCCTACTCACATAGCCGTTGCGTTTGACCCTGCCGGCAAAACTTTCAGGCACGAGGCATTTGAGCAATACAAGGCTCAACGGTTACAAACTCCGGAGGATATTAAAAAAGCAATACCTATTATCAAGCAAATTATTGAGGCTTACGGAATTACGATGTTTGAAGTGGAAGGCTACGAAGCTGACGATGTGATTGGAACTTTGGCTAAAATTGCTCAAAATCATGACTTTGATGTCTATATGATGACACCCGACAAGGATTATGCTCAAATTGTTGATACTCATATATTTCAGTATAAACCAAGATTTGGCTCAACAGGATTTGACACTTTGGGGGTTGAGCAAATAAAGCAGAGATACGAAATCGACAATCCTCTACAAATGATTGATTTACTTGGACTTATGGGCGATGCTTCCGACAACATACCCGGTTGCCCCGGCGTTGGCGACAAAACAGCCACCAAACTGCTCAAAGAGTTCGGTTCAATAGAAAATCTGCTGGAAAATACGGACAAATTGAAAGGCACATTAAAACAGAAAGTCGAAGAAAACAGAGAACAAATTGTGTTTTCAAAATTTCTTGCCACCATCAAAACCGATGTGCCACTTGAATTTGACAAAAATAAATTACTGCGTCAAAACCTTGATTTAGAGAAGATTAAAGAAATTTTTACCGAACTCGAATTTAGAACTCTGCTTGCAAAAGTTTTGCCCAATCAAAGTTTTGAGCAACCAAAAGCCATTCCAAATCCAAGCCCACAGCAACAGTCGCTTTTTGGCGATGAGGAGCCTGAATATCAAACAAATATTCAACAAAATGGTTTTGAAGAAATTCACAAAAAATATTCTTCAAATAATATTCAAAATACTGAACATCAATATTTTATTGCACAAACGGAACAGGAAATAGACAATTTGATTAAGGTTTTGGAAAAACAAAACTCATTCTGTTTTGACACAGAAACCACCTCTTTAAATACCTTTGAGGCTCAATTGGTTGGTCTCTCATTTTGCTGTGAGCCGCACAAGGCGTATTATGTACCTGTCCCTGAAGATCAGTCTGTTGCAGAGGATATTGTGACAAGATTCAAGCCAATTTTTGCAGACAAAAATATCTTGAAAATTGGACAAAATATTAAATACGATATGCTTGTTTTAGCAAATTACGGTGTAGAAATTGGCGGACAAATGTTTGACACAATGATTGCTCACTATCTTCTGCAACCTGAACTAAGACACAATATGGATTATTTAGCAGAGATTTTACTTGATTATCAGACAATTCACTATAAAGAAATTGTAGGGGCAAATGGCAAAAATCAACTTTCAATCCGTCAGGTTGACATAAGAAAAGTTGCCAACTACGCTGCTGAAGATGCGGATATTACCTTAAGGCTCAAAGAGTTATTAGAAAAGCAACTCAAAGAACAAAATCTCGAAAACCTTTTTTATGAAATCGAAATGCCTTTGGTCAAAGTGCTTTTCAGAATGGAAATGAACGGAATGCTAATTGACGATTTCGCTCTCGCCAAAAGTTCCGAAATACTTAACAATCAATTAATTCAAATCGAAAGAAAAATTTATGAACTCGCTGGAGCTCGCATAAACATTTCTTCCCCAAAACAGATTGGCGAACTGCTTTTTGACAAACTCAGAATTGTTGGAAAAGCCAGAAAAACCAAAACAGGTCAATACGTTACCGATGAGGAAACGCTTGAATATCTGAAAGACAGGCATCCAATTGTAAAATTGATTTTGGAGTATCGAGGCTTAAAAAAATTGCTAAGCACCTACACAGAAGCACTGCCAAAGTTGATTGAAGCCAAAACGGGAAAGGTGCATACCTCTTTTAATCAGACTGTTGCCTCAACAGGACGACTAAGTTCGTCAAATCCGAATTTGCAGAACATTCCCGTCAGGGACGAACAGGGAAGGGAAATTCGCAAGGCATTTATCGCACAAGATGGCTGCGTATTGATTTCGGCGGACTATTCGCAGATAGAACTCAGAATTATGGCTCACCTTAGTGGTGATAGAAATATGGTAGCGGCGTTCCTGTCGGGGCAAGACATACATGCAGCAACAGCGGCTAAAATTTTTAACGTACCCATATCTGAGGTTACTTCGGATATGAGACGCAAGGCAAAAACTGCAAATTTCGGTATAATCTACGGAATTTCAGCATTCGGACTGTCGGAGCGACTTGGCATCCCCCGTTATGAGGCTAAAGACTTGATTGACGGATATTTTGTATCGTTTCCAGATGTAAAAACCTATATAGAAAAAGTTATAAAAAATGCACAGGATACTGGCTTTGTGCAAACAATTCTGGGCAGAAAACGCCACCTTGCGGACATCAACTCCCGCAATGCAAACGTACGCGGCTTTGCCGAAAGAAACGCCGTCAATGCCCCCATTCAAGGCACTGCGGCAGACATTATTAAAATTGCAATGATAAAAATTGATGATGAACTTGCAAACTTGAATCTGAAAACAGAAATGATACTTCAAGTACACGATGAATTGATTTTTAACGTGCCAAACAACGAACTCGAAATAATTAAACCGATAATAATCAATGCAATGCAGAATGCTGCCAAACTTGATGTCCCACTAATTGTAGATGCAGGTACGGGGCAAAACTGGTTAGAGGCACACTGATTTTAACGAGGCTGTCTTAAAAGCATACTGACGACATGAATTTAACAGATTTTCGCTGATTTACAAGAATTTTATTTTTTCAAATCACATAATAATCAATAATATAAAAAACTCTGTCAATCCGTTTAATCGCGTTATCCGTATGCTAAAAAACTTTTGAGACACTCTCACAAATAACTGTTTTGAAATTTATTCAATAATTATTCTTAATTTTGCAGATAATTTGAAGATGAATTGAAGATGAATTTAGTATCATTCTCAAATTGACATATTTTTTTAGCGTTATGACATTCTTGCATTTCGAAACTTAGGAAATTTCAGAATCAAGCAGTAGAATAAGTTAATGCACTCGCTGTGCTGCGGGCTTACTTGTTTGCTTGATTGGTATCCTAAGACCTCGAAATGCGGAAAGCAAGTCCGTATTTTCTATTGATAAATAAACAAATATGAAACAGAAAAAACAATTTGTTCATATAGGACAAATCATACAAAACTATCTGAAGTCTGACGGGCATTCAGTGTCCTGGCTCGCCAGACAGATACACTGCGAGCGAACAAAAATATATCGTATTTTCAACAGCGAAGTCATTGATACCGGAACACTCAGACGAATATCGGAGGCGTTGAAATACGATTTTTTTGCCTGTTTATCAAACTCTCTGTCCGAAAATTGCAGGTAACACACAAATATGTGTGAAATTAGCAACAATTATATGCAAAATTAGCAATATTTTTCCCCGAAAAAAATATCTTTGTGCAAAAAAAAAGTTGTACCTTCGCGGTCTAATTAATGTTAATTGTATCAAATTTTAAAAAATTAAAGATTATGGTAAAAAAATTAGTTGTGGCAGTTGCTTTGGTAGCAACAGTGGGAATGTTTTCGTCTTGTAAAGACAAAGTAGGTTGCTGGAAAGTGTCATCGGTGGGTATGACCGTAGGATATTTCTATGGTACTAAGGCGGATGCGCAAGCAAAGTACAGTAAACTAATGTCTTACAAAAAAGTGGACAAAAGTGAAGCTGACTGCAAAGCAGAGGAAAGCCTCTTATAGATCAAAAAATTGATTTTGATTTGATTTAGATCAACCCAAAACTTTTTTTAAGCAAACCCTCAACTTGCATAATGGCAGATTGGGGGTTTTAGTTTGCGTAAACAGTAACAATTGTTTGGAGTAATTGAGTATTTGTGTCTTTTATCTTTTAAACAGGCGAATTAGTTTATCTCTGTCTTTACAACTGAAAACGTAAGTTTTGCTTTGAGTTTCTACTAAAAATCTGTTTTTTGAATCTGTTGCATACATTTCAAACTCTCCAAGTTGTGGATTTTCAAATTTGCCAAGATAACCAAACAAGCCACCAGAGCCAAAAGTTCTGATTCCGTTTGCAAAATTGCCCTTCCTAATTTCTCTTAAATGAATATCGTATATTTAACCTAAAAAGCAACAAAATTGAATTTTCAACTTTCAATTAATACAGTGCTTCAAAAAAAAAATTAGACCTAAGAAAATGTTTTAGCCATTTTCACAAATAAATAGTAACTTTGTAAAAATAATTTTTTAACTAAACACACAACAAAATGCTGCTAAGTAAGGAAACATTGAAAGACAAAACCTTAATATCTTTTTGGAAGATAGAGGAAACGCTCGATGAACTGCTTGACAAACTGTGCAGGAAAGATAATTTGCTTGTGCAAATATCGCAATTCGGTAGCGAAAAACGGCGATTAGAATATGTTGCCACTCGTGTTTTGCTGAAAGAAACACTCGGAGAAGAAAAACTGATAGAACATTATCCTTCAGGAGCACCTTATATTACCGATAATTCATTCAATATCAGCATCGCACACACAGGTGAATATGTGGCAATAATACTAAATCCAACAAAAAAAGTAGGTATTGACATCGAAAAAATCGGCGACAGGGCAGTTCGGGTAAAAAATAGATTTCTATCACAAAACGAGTTGGATTTTATAGTAAATTCCACCGAAAAAACTCATCTTACACTGATGTGGTGTGCAAAAGAAACTCTTTATAAAATCATAGACATAGAGGTGATTGATTTTGTTACGGACTTGAACATAATGCCGTTTTTCCCCTATATCTCAGGCACAATCGAGGCAAAAGAGAATTGCACAAGGTTGAAAAAAAACTATACGCTAACCTACAGGGTAGAACCCGAAATCTGCTGTTCCTGGACAGTGGAAAATTGAGGATTAATAATTGGACAACACAGTTGTTGATTGCGTTTAATTATCCATTTTCAATTAAAACAAAATATAACCTTGAACAACAACAGTGATAAAAAGTTTGCAGTTTTGATAGACCCCGAAAAGTGTTACGGGCAAAGGCTTGAGGCGTTTGTTAAGATGATTGACAGGGCAAAACCCGATTTTGTATTCGTAGGAGGCAGTCAATTGAAACAGTCTGTAGATGAGGCGGTTACTACTATCAAGGAAAATACGGATATACGTGTGATACTGTTCCCCGGCAATTCGATGCAAATAAGCGATAAAGCTGATGCAATACTGTTTCTGTCGCTTATTTCTGGCAGAAATCCCGATTTTTTGACAGGACACCATATAAATTCTGCCAAGATGGTCAAACAGTCAGGCTTGGAAGTGATTCCGACAGGTTATATTTTAGTGAATGGCGGAAAACACAGTGCAGTGGAAAAAGTGTCAGGCACCAAACCTCTCAGCAACATTGACGAAATAGAAAGTACTGCCATTGCAGGGGAACTGCTCGGCAACAAACTTATTTACCTCGAAGCAGGCAGCGGGGCAATACAGCCTGTTGACAAAGAGATAATCGGCAGAGTAAAACAAAGTATCACTGTCCCGTTGATTGTCGGCGGCGGACTGAAATCCAAAACCGACATTCAAACCGCCCTCAGTGCAGGGGCAAACATAATCGTAGTAGGCAACCACCTCGAAACATACCCGGAAAAGATTTTTGAGTTTGTGCAGAGCGTAAGGGATTATACCGACAAGTTCAAAGACCAAACACAGGGCAATTTACCAGTCTAATAAGTCGGGGCGAAGCCTTTGGGTTCGCTCCATTGCCTGTTCGTATTCCCACTCTTTTATTTTTCGTTCGTTGCCGCTAAGCAGTATTTCAGGCACTTTCCAGCCGTTATATTCGGCTGGGCGAGTGTATACGGGAGGGGCAAGCAGACCGTCTTGAAAAGAGTCCGACAGAGCCGACTGTTCATCGCTCATTGCACCGGGCAACAGTCGTACAACAGCATCGGCAACAATCGCCGCAGGCAGTTCTCCACCCGTAAGAACATAGTCTCCAACAGACAATTCTCTTGTAATCAAATGTTCCCGCACTCGATAATCAATGCCCTTGTAGTGCCCGCAAAGGAGTATCAGATTTTCTTTCAACGACAAATTATTTGCGATATTTTGTGTAAATTGCTCGCCATCAGGAGATAAAAAAATTATTTCATCGTAATCCCGTTGAGATTTCAACTTGCCAATAGCCAAAAAAATCGGTTCTACCTGCATAACCATTCCAGCGGAAAACCCAAAAGCGTAGTCATCAACCTGACGGTGTCGCCTGTCTGTGGAAAAATCTCTCAGGTTATGCACAAAAATTTCTACCAAACCCTTATCTTTTGCCCGCTTAACAATGGAGTTATTCAGCGGACTGTCAAGCAGTTCAGGCAAAACGGTTAAAATGTCTATTCTCATTTGAACAGTTAATTTAATTTTTTTTTAAACAATTTACCATAAAAGAGCTAAAAAGCGAATACAAATAAATGATTATTCATACATTTGTAAAGTACTCCATCCATCGTTGATGTTTTAGTTAGATTCATATAAAGACAGATGGACTGCAAAGGTAAAAACTTTTTTTCATTCTGCAATACTTAAAACCTTTGAAAAATAAATTTGCACAATCCAAAAATTATATCTACCTTTGCACCCGATTTTAAACTTATGTGGATTTTTATTAACAATTAACTCAACACATGTTACCTAACTCGCTATCAGCCATTGG
>JAITNR010000095.1 GCA_031290375.1 Prevotellaceae bacterium
TACCGATTATTTCATGTGTAATTTTATCTTGTTCTTCTTTTGTCATATTTGCTTATTTCAATATTCGTCTTGAACCACGATTTTAGTAAGATTTTCATGATTACCTTGATTATTAACACCGCATTTAATCTTGCTAACCTCGTTTTGAACCACGATTTCAGTAAGATTTTCATGATTACCTTGATTTTTGGTACTGTATTTAATCTTGCTAATCTTATTAATCTTGTGAAAATCATGGTTCAAAACGATATTTTTTATTAAACAATCGCTTAAACTGCAAACTTTTTGCACCAAAATTAATAAGTAATCCTGTTTGCAAATTGTATGCTTCCAAATAGTTCATTGCTTGAGCCAAATGGACATCCTCATGATTTACCATTGCTTTTATTTCAACAGATATTTCTCCACATACTAAAAAATCTACACACCTACTGCGAACAACGCCGCAGACATATTGTTTCTGTGATTGACATATATCGCATCTGTACTTTTTTATTTGTCCCCTTTATATTTCGTTCTGCAAAATTTTATCGTGCATCGCTTGTGCTGCCTTGCGTCCGTCCCCCATTGCCAGAATAACGGTTGCGCCGCCACGTACAATGTCGCCGCCTGCAAAAATCGCAGGAACAGAACTTTGCATGGTATTTTCATCAACCACTATCGTGTGCCATTTGGTAACTTCGATGCCCGCAATGGTGCTTGGAATTAGCGGATTTGGCGATACGCCAACGCTAACTACCACTACATCAACATCTACTGTTGTTGTAGCATTTGGTATTGGTTTGGGGCTTCTGCGTCCGTTTTGGTCAGGTTCTCCGAGTTCCATTTTCTGAAGTATCATTTGCTTTACTGTGCCGTGTTCATCGGCTATGTACTCAATCGGGTTGTGCAGCATCATAAACTCGACACCTTCCTCTTTTGCGTGCTTGATTTCTTCCACACGTGCAGGCATCTCCTCCTCCGAACGCCGATAGACAATAATTGCTCTCTTTGCACCGACTCTGAGGGCAGTTCTCACGGAGTCCATTGCGGTGTTGCCGCCACCAATTACGGCAACCGTGTTTCCTTGCATTACAGGCGTATCGCTCTGCACATCACGCGAAGCACCCATAAGATTAACACGGGTAAGATATTCGTTTGAGGACATTACGCCACGATAATTTTCCCCTTTGATATTCATAAAATTGGGCAATCCTGCACCTGAAGCAACAAACATTGCCCTAAATCCCTGATTTTTAAGTTCTTCGAGGGTAATTGTTTTTCCGATAATACAGTTCTTAATGAATTTAACTCCCAATTTTCTCAACGTATCTATCTCTGCATCAATCACGTTATTTGGCAGACGAAACTCGGGTATTCCATATTTAAGTACACCGCCTATTTCGTGAAGAGCCTCATAAACAGTAATATCGTAACCCAATTTTGCCATATCGCCTGCAAACGAAAGTCCTGCAGGTCCAGAACCTGCGACAGCAATTTTTATGCCGTTCCTGTGCTTGATTTCAGGTACGGAAATTTTGCCTGCTTCTCTTTCAAAGTCCGCTGCAAAGCGTTCCAAGTAGCCGATAGCAACAGGCTTATGTCCCATTTTTAGGTGAATACAGTTGCACTCACATTGCTTTTCTTGTGGGCAAACTCTACCGCACACGGCGGGCAACGCCGATGTTTGTTTCAGTACCTTTGCCGCCTCAAGCATTTCGTTTCGCTCCATGTTTTTTATAAAGCAAGGTATGTCAATGTTAACAGGGCAGCCGCTTACACAGGTTGGTTTGGGACAATCTATGCAACGCTTTGCCTCAAGCAATGCCTGTTCGAGCGTTAGCCCTCTGTTGACCTCTTCGTAGTTGTGTCTGCGTACAGACGGTTCGAGCTCAGGCATCTGAACACGTTCGATTGCCACTCGCTGCTTTGGCGACATAGTTTTTTTAAGTTCTGCTCTCCAAGAATTTAACTCCATTCTGTTTATGATTTTCTGTTATGTTAATTTTTTTTTATCCTCAATTCTAAATAATCTAACTTCTTACAAAATGCGGCATAACTTCGTCAATCACAAAAGAGTACTCAATCAACCCTGAAATTTTGTCTTCCGAATCCCGCCAAGGTGTTTGATAAATCAACTTCTTTACTCCATTTTTGCTGATAGTATAGCTGTTTGGTACCCCGTCAATTAGCATTTTTTTAATCTTATCGCAAGCGTGTTTGGGATGGCATTCAAATAAGCTTTTGCTGATTACATCACCGAAAATTTTGCGAGAATTGGCGTTTTGGTAAATCACATCTGCATTTTGATTGCAAACGGTAATGCTTGCATTTTGATATTCAAAATAATCCTGCATCTTCCAAATTAAAAAATTATTTGCGTTAGCAGTAATCTATTTGTTTATAATGAGTTTATTAACGCACGTTTTTCCATTAACAGTGATTTTTATAAAATAAATTCCACTTGATAAATCAGAAATATTTATCTGCTCATTAAAGTTCGCCGTATTCTTTCCTGTTATCTGTGAAGAAATTGTAAAAATCTCATAATCAAAACTTTGCGAAGTCTTTTCCGATTTTACCACAATAAAGTCTATCGCAGGAATCGGATAAATTTCAAGTTGCGTAATATTTGCCAAATCAATGCTATTGGTAGCGTGCCAGGCTGTTCCGACCTGATTGCCCCAAATATACTCGGCAAGTTCAGGGTGGTCAATAAAGGGATTACGATTATGCTGATAGTCAAAAATGGCATTATTTCTATCTATTTCTTTCTGAGACACAGGGTCTTGACGGTGCCATTTGAGGAACAGATTTTTAGCATAATCAGTCAATCCGTTGTTATTGGAGCCAAAAACGCTGTTACCCCAATCGTTACACAAATCTGAATAGCGTGTCGCCATATAAAAATATGTCCGTGCCAAATCGCCTTTGTACTGGTCGTCAGGCTCAAACACCGTGCCCGAAAAGCCCGCAAAAGAGGAATTACCCAATCTTTTTCCCAAAGCGTTCGAGCCGTAATCTGTACTTAGAGGCTGGGTATTAGTTTCTCCATAAGGGAAATTACCCCTGATCGCATTAACCTTTCCGTCCGTAGGATAAATGTGAAAGCCGTCAGAAACCATTGGACTCGCATTACCGAACCAACTTTGAGGAATGGAATGCTCTCTGTTATAACAGTCACAAACATTGGTGTAACTTCCGCATTGGTCGCTTCCATAATCAAATGTACAGGTAGAATATATATCCCATATTTTGCCGTTGGAGCGGCGGTCTGAGTCATAATACATTTGCCACAAACCAGGAGTATAAGTCAAAACGGTGTGATTATCAATAACTCCATGCAATGCCAATCTCAGTTGATTGTTCGTTGTTCCGTCTGCGGTACTGTAATAATCGTGTGGCTCAACTGCAAATATCAAAGACGGCAGTGTAAAAATCAACAATAAAAATACTTTCTTCATATTTTTCTTCATAATTTGATAAAACAATAATTTTCAAAACCAATCTAAAATCATGAGCAAAGTTAATACTTTTTCTTCAGATATTGAAAAAAGAATGGGATAAAAATTTTCTGAAACACTAACTCTTCGTGTCTAACGGCATCATGTACTAAAAAAGTGGACAAATTTTGCAAGTTAATACATTGTTCATTTTGTTATTTAAAACTACTGTTATATTAAGTTTAAGTGTCAGAAATATAAGCTGCAAATATCTTATAATCAATAAATTAAAAATCATATTTCATTGCTAACTTAGCACTACTGCGTTGAATATAAATGTATCCGAAAGAAATACAGGGATTAAACCTAATTATTTTTTTTCGTCTAAATTGAACTGCTTAAAGAGTAGATTTTCCAAAAAAAATATTTATGAACATTGTTAATAAAAAAAAAAATGAAATCAACACTGCCGTTATCTGTTAGCAAAAAAATAGTGTTGTTGCTGGTGTTGACTCTACTTTCAGGTTCAATTTTTGCACAAACCACAATCAATGGTAAAGTACTGAATTCCAAAACCAAACAGCCTGTCGAATTTGCTTCCGTAATGGTTAAGGGAAAAGCAACCGAACACCTGAACGGTGCAACTGTTGATGCCGAGGGCAAATTTACCATTTTCAATCTGCCCAAAGACACATTTCAACTGACCGCAACGTTTCTTGGATACACTGATTATAATCAAATTATAATAACAGACGACACGGTAAAGATTATTTCACTTGAAATATTGATGTCGAACGATGTAAAAACCTTGCAGGCGGTAGAGGTAACGGCAATGCGTTCTCAGATGAGGCTTGAACTTGACAAGAAGGTGTTTGATGTTGGACAGAGTGCCACTGCTGCAGGTGCTTCTGCAAGTGATATTCTGCAAGATATTCCGTCGGTGGAGGTAAGTACGGACGGCGAAATTTCGCTCAGGGGCAGCACTGCGGTTACTATTTGGATTAACGGCAAGGCATCTGGCTTGACCGCTGACAATCAGGCACAGATTTTGGAACAACTGCCTGCCGATGCAATTGATAGAATAGAGATAATTACCAATCCTTCTGCCAAATACAGCCCGGAAGGCACTGCGGGTATTATCAACATTGTGTTGAAAGAGGAAAGAAAGGCGGGTTACTACGGTAGTGTTCAAGCAGGTATTAATTCAAAGCTTGGCTATAATTTCAGCGGAAATATCAACTACAGCAACAAAAAAATGGATGCCTTTGCTTCAATAGGATTCAGAAGTAGAGAAATGAACAGAGGCGGCTATTCTTACAGAAAATATCTTGATAATAACGGTGATACTGTCGGCTTTTTAGACCAGAATACTGATGCAAATGGCAGAAATAACAATATTTTTACTCGGCTTGGCTTAACCTATCACGTAACGCCAAAAGACCACCTGTCAATATCGGGGTTTGGTATGTTTGGAAAAGGGAAAAATGAAACTGTTGTCGATTACACATCAAATCTGCCTAACACCTTTGTCCAAAGCAACAGAAGTACTCTTGCCAAAAACGATATGTCAGGCGGCAACGTCCAACTCGGTTACAAAAGGGACTTTTCCAAAACAAGCAATCTTGATTTATCGGCATCGTATAATCAGTGGAACAGGGACGGAAATTCCGACTTCAAACAGTTTTCTACCTACCTCAATGCAGATTCCACTACACGTACTACAAATTCTTTTCAACGACAAATCAGCGATGTAGTAAATAGAACAGCCGAATTTAAAGCCGATTACACCAACACCTTCGGCAAAAATCACAAGATAGAAGCCGGTTATCAAGGCACTTTCGGTTGGGAAAATTCGCCGATGGAAACCTATTCCGGCTTGTCCCAAAGCACATTGCTGGCAACACCAAGCCTTTGGAACACATTTTTGTACAACCGAATGATTAATGCTGTATATGCCACGTATTCAGGCAAAATAAAGAATTTTAATTATTTGGCGGGACTTCGCGGCGAATACTCCGATATTGATACCCGTTCCTTGGGTTATGGGCAAACAAGTAATGATGCAGAGCCATACAACACAAAGTACTTTGACCTTTTTCCATCTGTTTTTCTAAGTTATCAGTTGCCGAAGGACAATCAGGTTCAAATCAACTATACGCGCAGAATTTCGCGTCCTTGGGGCGGACAACTCAATTCATTCAAAAACATAACCGACTCAACAAATATTTCATACGGAAATCCACTTTTAACACCCGAATATTCCAACGCTTTTGAACTGAACTATATAAAAACCTGGAACAGTCATATCTTCTCATTTTCAGGATATTACCGCACTTCTGACGATGTAATTCAGAGAATTAGCTTTATGAATAATGGCTTGATGAATACCACTTCCGACAACATTGCCAAAACAACATCAACAGGAACGGAATTGGTTGCAAAAAACCGTTTTTTTAAGATTTTGAACCTGACCACTACACTCAATTTTTATTACTACTACCTGAAAGGCTTTGAATATATGCCCAACAACGCAACAGAGGCGGTTGTCGGCAATTCTCAGAGCAATTTTACGTGGAATTTCAGAATTATAGCACAGGCAACGCTTCCAAAGGGCTTTATGGCGCAAATCTCAGGCGGCTATAATGCTCCCCAGTCTATTGCTCAGGGAACGAGTCAGGCAAGATATTTTATAGATGCAGGAGTAAAAAAATCAATAAAGGACTTTACATTTAACCTCAATGCCAGAGATATTCTAAATTCCCGTTCCAACAGCAATACAACATTCGGAAAAGGTTTTACACAAGAGGCAAAAAACTGGCGTGGGGGCAGAACTATCTCGCTTTCAGTTACATACTCTTTTGGCAATCTCAAACCAGATATGAAACGCCGTAGCGAAAACAACAATCAGGACAACGGCGAAAGCGAAAATCAAACGGTCAGTGGATATGAAAGTGAATAGTCCAAAAAAATAAATTTGTTTATAAGAAAAAAAGTATTACCTTTGGATTTCATAAATAAAAAAAATATCTATGTCAAACGGCAATACATTACATTGGTTGAAATTTATTGAGACTGTTTTTAATAAGTTTTTACGGTTTTATCCGTCAAGGACAGTACGAATAAAGGTTCTTCGTGTGCAAGGTTGTCGTATATTTCATAATGGTAACGCATTGTTGTTGCATTATGGAAAGGTTTTATTTGCCGTATCTTACGGCTTGATACATCCTCACTCCGAACCCTATTTGCCCTGTAACTGGCTTGTTCTTCGTATATTTGTATAAGTCAACAGGGGCGATATCAGACGAATATATAATCTTATTTGTTTTAATTTTCATTAATTAATTGAACCAAATTATTGTTAAATTATTTATTATAAAACATTTACAACAAAAAAAATGCCTTATGAAAAAGTTATTAATTATATTTGGAACATTGTTTATGCTATCCTGTGGATGGGACCCAAACGGAAATGGGCTGCCAAACGGTTGGGCAGAGATGCCGATAGAAAGGATCAAAAGTTATTTTTCCTGTGAGGGGCGAAACAGTTTTACCTACATTTCGGATTCAAGTACTGCAATGGTGTTTGAGACGAACTATTGTGTATGTCAATATAGTCCATATTACAGTGAAAAACATTCGATATGTTCAAAGTGTGCAAATAGTGAATATATAAATTGTTCTCTGGATATGTGGACAGAAGATAGGAATGGTCTTTATACTCATTTCGATTTGGGTTCAAACAGGATAACATTATATATATGTTACAAATATACAATTCGTATAGTGATACCAAGTGAACCATATTATGAAACAATTGAAGCATTTGGGTCATTTCAAAAAGAATTTGAAAACAACCTCTCAAAAGACAAGGGTATGGGTTACCCCAAAAATCCCAACGAATTTTTGGAATATCTGACTGATACCATTGATTTGTCCCATAATAATAAAATAATGGGACAATTGGTTGCAGGGAAAGGTCTGGTGTGGTTCACCGACAACAATGGCGTTATTTGGAACTTGGCAGAATAGTGTGGGGAAAAGGCTGTTTCAAAAGCAGGCAGCCTTTTTTATTTTTAAGCATTTACTAAAAGATGCCATTTTTACACAGTTTGTGGCTAGGAATTTTTGGATAGAGTGTCGAAGTCAGAACGACATAAATATTTTAAATGCATGTCGTATATTTAACCTAAAAAGTAACAAAAATGCCGTCATTGCGGGCTTGACCCGCAATCCCCCTAAATAAGTCCCTAAAAAACATGGGATTGCGGGTCTGTCATTGCGGGCTACGACCCGCAACCGCAATGACGGGTATTTAGAAGTGATTTAGGTATTAGATACGATATTCATTTAAAAAATAATTCAAAAATATTTTTTCGCATTTTTTGCCTTAAAAAAACAGTACTTGGAATGATTTTTGCAGCAAAAACATAAAAATAAAGCAGTAACTGTTAACCTGCTGCTAATAACTTTAACCTTTTAATTTATTTATTTTATGAAAAAAAATCACTTTTTTAAAAATTTGCTGACTATTGCTGTAATGTTCCTTTTTAGTGCGAGTGTATGTGCCCAATATTCAGGGAAATTCGTGAGAATAACTTCTTTAAGTGACCTCACAGACGGTTATTATGTGATAACAGGTAATGAAACCGACTACGCAATGAAAGTAAATATCGATGGGAGTTCGCAATATGCCCAAACTGTTGCCATTACAAATGATACTATTGCGAATACGGACGAAACTATTGTTTGGGA
>JAITNR010000109.1 GCA_031290375.1 Prevotellaceae bacterium
GTTTTTACGTTTTGCTTCATAAAGGTAAGTGAAATTTTTCATTCTGCAAAGCGTTGTTCAATTTATTTTTTAACAGCGCTTTGTTTGTTTTTCGCTTGAAGGAGCTTGCGGATTTAAGGTCATTTAAGTTTTTTAATGAAATAATGGTAGAAAAGCACTTTCTACAAGTGAATGATAGTTTGTTATGGCAATCATATCAATTTCTTAAACAAAATTGCAGCACTGACGAGTTTGCCCTCTTAGTAGAGAATAGGCAAGATTTTATTTATGATGTAGAACTTGCTGTTCGTACATGCCGTAGATCAATTGAAAGCGGAGAAATTCCCTTTGAAGTATTTTGCGAATATATACTACCGCCCAAAATTTACGACGAGCCTTTTGAACCTTGGAGAAAAGCTTGTGTGGAGGAATTTTCGTTCATGCAATCCTTATCTATTCCCAAAATTTGTAATACTCTGAACCATTGTATCGTAAAAGGATTCACGTTCGGAGGTTAACCCGCGCCTTCGACATGACTTGGACTCAGCTAAGGAAAAACGCATCTGGCGACTGTTATTATATGGCAAAAATCGTACTCTATCCTTTGCGTACTTTAGGTATCCCTGCTACGATCGATTTTGTACGTAATTGGGGTAATAGTACAGGCGCACATGCTTGGGATGTCGTGTGGACAAAAGAGAAGATGGTTGCTTTTATGGGATTGGAACAACTGCCTTATGAATATAACCCATTTTCTATCTACCCCGATTCATTAACCTCTATTCGTTTTCCGGCTAAAGTATTCCGTAAAACATTTTCGATAAACAAGGAAATAGAGACATGGAAGGAAGGTCTTTCCTCGCAAGACATTCCTATTATACTAAAAGATAATAAAATAAAGGATGTGTCGGATGAGTATTTCCCTGTTACGGACATTCATTGGATTGCTTTGCGAGAATCAATAAGTGATTCGTTGGTTTACTTATCAGTCTATGAGGATGATTGGAAGCTGGCCTATGCTGCTAAAAATAGAAAGAATAAAACTGTTGTTTTTAAGCAAATGAAACGGGAAATGCTGTATCTGCCATCTGTTTATAGAAGTGGACAAGTGATACCGGTAGATGTTCCATTAACAGTGGATGCTTGTGGTCGAACAAAACGTCTTCAAGCGGACGTGGATAAAAAAATATCTTTTACAATAACTTCGCTTTATCCTGCTCTTATGGAGAAAATATATGCGCTTGACCATCAAGACGAACTGCCCAAGGATATTTTTAAACGGATTGATGCAGGAAGTTTTAGGCGCAAACCAGTAAATGGGGAAGTTTACCAATTACAATATTGGAAAAATGGTTGCTGGCAAATTTGTGCAAAGAATGAAGCAGTTGAAAACAAACTTGTATTTAAAAATATACCTTCCCAAGCTTTATATATTTTGACCGGTTCAAATGGTAAACCCCTTGGCCGGTGCTTTACATTGGAAAATGGGAAACAAATCTTTTGGTAACTATAAGGGGGCTGTAATAAATAAAGGCTTTTTAAATACCTTTTATGCAGGATAACATCTCAAAAAAAGTTTCAGCAAATATATTATCCGGTAATTATTCAAAAAAGCACACAATTTCTGCACGATTGTAAACTAAAATGATTACCTTCGTCCGTTTTTTTCGATAGAGAAAACACGGTTTTAAATTTTTTGGCAGTTTATCTGTTGTAGAAAACACTATTTTAATTTTTTTGACCGTTTATACAATAGTAATTAGTGTAAAATTATTTTTTGACCGTTTATACAATAGTAATTAGTGCAAAATTTTTTTTTGACCATTTATACAATAGTAATTTAGTGCAAAATTATTTTTTTGACCATTTATACAATAGTAATTTAGTGTAAAATTATTATTTTAGCTATTTATACAATAGTAATTGATGCAAAATTATTTTTTTGACCGTTTATACAATAGTAATTTAATGTAAAATTATTATTTTAGTGGTTTATACAATAGTATTTAGTGTGGAATTATTATTTTAGCTATTTATACAATAGTATTTAGTGTAGAATTATTATTTTTTAATTATCAATCTTCTAAAAACAAATCATTATGAAGGTAAAAATTGAGCGTGTTCGTTATGCAAGTCTGAGAAATGACGAGTTTCCGGTTGTTTACGAACAAACTGTGAGCATCTGTGAAAAACACAGAGTGGAAAGTCTCCATCTGGAGAAAACGTTTAGCGAATTGGTTTCGTTCCGTCCGGCATTGGAGTCGCTGACCGTACATTTGCGTAAGAACGAGAAACTTGCCCGGTCGGGTAAAGTGGAAGTAGAACGTGACACATTGATAAACGGTGTGAAACGGGTGCTGAAAGGCTATGAACACATAGATTCGCCGGAAATCCGTCCGCATTTCGAAGTCTTGGATGCTTTGTTTGCTAAACATGCTGTCCAAACAATAGCTGCCGCTTCCAATGCAGCGGAAACCGAACGTTTGTTGTTGCTCGAAGCGGAGGTAAACGCCGGCCAAGCCATTCAAGCCGCTTTTGCCGCTCTCGGATTGACGCCGGTAGTAAAACGACTTTTCGAAGCCAACCGGGAATATGAAGTCTTGTTCCGCGAATACATCGGCGAAAAAAGCGAAGAACAA
>JAITNR010000177.1 GCA_031290375.1 Prevotellaceae bacterium
ATATTAAAATTATGGCAAAAATTTCTAAAAAACTAACTGATTTAATAGGCAATACGCCTTTGCTGGAACTGACGGCATTTTCCAAATCAAAAAATATTGAGGCTCGCCTGATAGCGAAGCTGGAATATTTTAATCCCGCAGGCAGCGTCAAAGACCGCATAGCGCTTGCTATGATTGAAGATGCTGAGAAACGCGGAACGCTCAAAGCCGGCGCAACAATCATAGAACCCACAAGCGGCAACACAGGCGTGGGATTGGCGTTCGTATCGGCGTCGAAAGGTTACAAACTGATACTTACCATGCCCGAAACAATGAGCCTCGAGCGGCGCAATTTGCTAAAAGCGCTTGGCGCAAACTTAGTGCTGACGCCCGGTGCAGAAGGTATGAAAGGGGCGATTGCCAAAGCGCAGGAATTGCACAAGGAAACGCCCTATTCTGTAATTCTGCAACAGTTTGAAAATCCCGCAAATCCCGAAATTCACAAACAAACCACCGCGCAGGAAATAATTGACGATACCGACGGCAAAGTAGATATTTTCGTATCGGGTGTGGGAACAGGCGGAACGGTGAGCGGCGTAGGTGAAGTGTTGAAACAACTCAACCCCAACGTAATCATTGTTGCCGTTGAGCCTAAAGATTCGCCCGTGCTGTCGGGTGGCAATTCTGGAGCGCATAAAATACAGGGCATAGGCGCGGGATTTGTTCCAAAAACGTACAACGAAAAAGTGGTTGACAAAATTATACAGGTATCCAACGACGACGCAATTCGCACCAGTCGCGAACTTGCAAAAACCGAAGGCTTGCTTGTCGGAATATCGTCGGGAGCAGCAACTTATGCGGCGGCACAACTTGCATTGCTGCCCGAAAACAAAGACAAAAACATTGTTATAATACTGCCCGACACAGGCGAGCGTTATCTTTCAACAATATTGTATGCTTTTGACGAATATCCTTTGTAGGTCGTTTTTCAAAAAAAAGTGGAGATAATGGCTAAAAACAATGTCTACAGGAGGCTCTTAAAAGCACACTGATGACACAGATTTAACAGATTGACACAGATTCATAAGGTTTTTTTTATTATATGATAATCAATAATATAAAATATGAGTCAATCTGTTAAATCTGTGTTGTTTGTGTGCTAAAACACTTTTGAAATAACCTCACAATTTTAATCATATCACTATTAATAATCATGTTATAGCAAAGTGAGATTAAAAATGGACTATATAAACTTTGTAACGTTTTTGATTTCTGGATTGCTTCGTTCCTCGCAATGACAAAAAGGAATGTCTGAGCAATGAATAACGAATGCGTTCTCTGTAGACTTATTTTATTCCATTTTGGGATTAGGGTTCAATTCGCTGAATTAATTTTCAATTACAAGCAAACACAAGAGACTGTCCCTTTTGAACAGCCTCTTTTTATGCTTTTTGTTATTTGTTATAAACTGTCAAACAGTTTATTCATCACTCACCACTTTTTCAAACACAGCAGTAAATTCTACTCGGCGGTTCTGGGTACGTCCTACCGCAGTCTTGTTAGAAGCTACGGGGCGGGTATCGCCATAACCCTCAGAAGAAATTCTTGCAGCGTCAATGCCTTTGCGTACAAGGTAATCCTTAACGGCAGCGGCTCGGCGTGTGGACAGGTCAAGGTTGCTGGCAGGTTTGCCTACGTTGTCGGTATGCCCTGCAATATCAAGGTTGAAATCGTTATTTTCATTCATAATCTTAACTACCTGGTTAAGTATTTGGTTTGAACTTTGTTTGATTGTAGCCTTGCCGGTATCAAACTGAATGCCTGTCAATGCCTGTTTGAACACTTTCTTGATTTCAGGCTTAATATCAGGACAGCCGTAATTGGAAGCCACACCCGGCGTTGAAGGACAACGGTCAAGATAATCGGGTATTCCGTCACCGTCAGTATCAAGCGGACAACCGTTTGCATCAACAGCTACGCCTACAGGAGTGTCGGGGCACTGGTCGAGATAGTCGGGTACTCCGTCGCCGTCCTTGTCAGGGGCACAACCAAATTCATCAACTTTTACACCTGCAGGAGTATTCGGACACCTGTCAAGATAGTCAGGCACGCCGTCCCCATCGCTATCAAGCGGACATCCGTTTTCATCAACAGCTACATCGGCGGGCGTATCAGGACACTTGTCAAGGTAGTCAGGTACTCCATCGCCGTCAGTATCAAGCGGACAACCATTTGCATCAACCTCAATGCCTGCGGGAGTATGCGGACACAGGTCAAGATGGTCGAAAACACCATCGCCGTCCTCGTCAAACGGGCAACCAAATTCATCCACAGGAGTATTGGGCGGAGTGTTCGGACATTTGTCATAGCAGTCGGGTACTCCGTCAGAGTCTTCATCCAATGTGCAACCCCGTTTATCAACAAAATCCTTTCTCTTCACGTCAGGACAGAGCGATGTCAGGTAAGCAATATCGGTATCGGGACACTTGTCCTTGCGATTACGAACGCCATCTCTATCCTTGTCGGACGAATTTCTTCCAAAATTGAAAGTTAAACCTGCCTGCAAGTTAAATTTTTGAGTTCCATAAGGCATGGTAAGAGATGTTCCGGTACTGTTGTCGCCATAATTGGTCATTTTCACCCAATTCAAAGGGATATAATCTGCTACAATATAAGTATTTATGCATCCCATTCTGAAACTGATACCCAAACCGATATTATTTCCACGTCCGTCAGCGAAAGTGTAACTGAAATAAGTTTTGAACCAGTCGGCAGGGCGGAAGTTTGCAGCCAAAGTAATCTCTTCAAATACCCTGTTCTGATTGATACGGGTATTTGACAAAGCAGCGAAACTGATACGATTGTTCAAAATGCCGTATTCAACACCGAGATTTGCATTTGCCGTGAGCATCTGATTAATAGCCCTGTTACTTCCCTGTTCTTTTTGCCAGTCAACAGCGTTTGTAAAGGCGTCTAAAATTGAATCAAGGTTGATTATTAAACCTTCGTTGAGGTTATAATACTTAAAGTCAGCACCTGTATAGTGAAAATCACCATTAGCCGAAAAATGTACCATATCCTGAGTTTTGTTCCAGCGAATAAATCCCAAATCGGTAATGGAAGCCGAAATCACAAGATTTTTTACAGGCTCGTATGTAACACCCAGATCGATAGCACCTCCCCAGCCCTGTGGCTTGATTAAATTCTGCCAATTATCCGTTGTTGTAGTTAGGGTAGAGTCGGTAGCGTTCCATCTAACAGCCGGGGTCATAATATAGGCATCACCCGCAACGGCAATATCCCACACATTTTTAGATGCTTTTAAATCAAACTTATTAATTTTTGAGTATGCGCCCGCAAACCCTGCCAAACCCTTAAGTTTGAAACCGATATTCCATTTTTCGTTCAACTGCCGCATATAACCCAAACCAAGTTCGCCATAGACAGCTGCATTGATACCCGTTTTTTTCAGGTTATAACTGTTGATGCCATTCTCATCGGGGGTGCCGTAGAAGAACAGTTTAAACAAATCTTTCGGCATATAAACACCTGCATCAATTTTCATGGACAGGTCAAAGGTGAAATAATTCACATCTTTTGCCCTGAAACCGAAATTGAGGATATTCAGTCCGGCATTTGTTTCAAATGCCGTAACGCTGCTCACTTTATTGTACAGTTTATCAATACTTTGAGAGGGATGAAAAGCAGTTACCCATTGATTGTTGTTTTTGAATAACATATCTTTTAGGGCAAAGGCATTGTTTCCTCCTTCTATATAAAAATTCGGAAGAGCAATAAAATCTAAATACCATGCACAGTTAGGCATAAAAGCAGGATTCAGGTCATTTCTTATTGGAACTTCGTCCATAAAGTAGAATGTGTTTGTTTGAGCCGAAGCACCAACAGCAATACACAACATTAGACCTGCACTGACAAAAATATTTTTAATTTTCATATCTGTATATTTTTTGAATGATAATTACTAATTTTGGATATTCATTTTTTGTTGAACAATGTATCTAAATTTGTTTCAACTTTAGCTTTGACAAAAAGGCTTACGAAAGCATCAAAAGAATCAGTTCCGCGAATATTGATTTGTTTCTCCACATTTTCTCCCAAAATTCGATATTCCAAAACTATTTTTTTGGCTTTCATTATTTCATCCATATTATTTCCAATAAGAGGAATAGATACCTGACTTGTCTTTTCTTCGGTAGAAAGTCCCTGTGCATCAACGGTTGGACTTGCTATTGCAATATTTTCCTTAACAAAAACCATAGTGCCGTTTTCATCAATAAGCTTTGCGGTTGCCGTTACCTGCAACGGCAAAGTGTTTTTGAAGTCAATATTGATGGCAACTCTTTCGAGTTCAATGTTATAATCTCCAATATTCAATATACTGTCCAAATTGGCATTCAAAGTGTCGCGCGAAACGTACTGTGTAGTTTCGTCAAACCAGAAACGCAGTTTGGCTTGTGCTTCCATAGAAATTGCCGCAGGACCAACCAAGAAGTGCTTGGGATTTGCCACTGCTGATGGGTGGTCAACCTCTACGTGAAAACCATAGATAAACTCTTTGGGATTAATTGTGAAAAGTTGGTTTGTACCTCCATTTTGCCTGTCAAAAGTAATTGACGAAAACGCAAAATCGCCTTTATTTCTCGGTGCTGCTAAGGAAAATTGCGTACTGCGATTGCCTCCAAAGCTAGCCTCAACCGATTGTCCGTTTTTATCGACCGCCTTAATGCTATCCACAACAAAGCTCAAAGGCACACCTACATTGCTGTTGAACTTAAAAGTAATTTCAGGGTTATGGAAAAGCAAGCGGTTGTTACTTATTTGCGAATACCCCCACAAATCCGTAGGAATGTCGGCAAATATGTGGTCGCTCGTAATAGTGTTGTTTCTATTGAAAAAGCCCTCTGCCCATGCAATAGAAACGTTTGTCATTTTAGTTGAAACAATGATATCGGAAGTGTTCTGAAACGTTATGCTTCCCCCGCCTGCAGTAAGCAAAACAACTTTCACTGAAATATCCGTTTTAGTGCCGAAAGTCCTCGAAGAGGGAAAATCAATCGTAAAGTAGTTGTTAATAGGGAATTGAGCTGAGTTATCATTTTCGTCTAAGTCAATGTTGTAAGTTGTAGAGCTAATAGCCGGAATCTTAGGAAATTTAATTTGAAGTTGAATCTTTGCTCCGCCCGTAAACGTTATGTTGTCAGTTTTGGCTTGGATATTCAACACAGCACTATTAACACGTACTTTGTCCACTCTTTGTACCAAATCATCGTTGTCATACTCATTATAGTTGAAATCAAAGTCCCCTCCTATATCAGGCAAATTAGACCTGATCCCACTTATATCACTGAGATCGTCAACGGTCCCCGCAGGGGGAAAATAGGTGCCACTTAGCAGACGGTATTCATTCTGCTCTGTGTTGGAGAAATTTGCCACTTTGCCATCAACAGCAAGATCAAGCATTGTGTTCAAATACAGATATACAAAATTACCCGCTGAATCTGCGTAGAATGCAAGATCTTCAGAGTTGTTGTCAATAAGATCAAACATATCGAACACCGATGCTCTTGTATGACCGATTGGAATTACAAGAGATGTCTTAAAGGACATCTGCTTGTCCAAATCATTCATATTCAGGTTCGACACGCAAGACGACAGCCCGAACACAAACAATAGAATGCCTAAAAAAAGTTTAAATTTACTCATAAAAATTAGAATTAGTTATTGTTAAATTATTTGAAATAAAATACGAAATTTACATCTGACTTTTGACTGCTTGTATGTATCTTTTATCTTTGCAAAGGTACAATTTTTTTTAATATAAATTTTTGCATTGACTATTACTCTATGTATGGTAATGCAAATATAGTGCCATATCATTAATTTTTTTGCATGACAAATAACAACTTTTTTTTGCCCACAGAACAAAATGTTAATAACCGTAAGAGAAACGAATAAAAGTTGAAAGTTAAAGATTAATAAAAATGCAGAGTTCCTCGCAATGACGCGAAGGGCAAGAGCGAGGTGTTGGTCATCTTTAGCCGTAAGTGAAACTTACGGTTATTCACATTCTGTCCTACGGACATAAATGCAATTATCACGCAAAGTTCGCATTTTTTATTGTTCATTTTTTTGTTCTGCGAACAGCATTTTTTAACCCGTGATTCGCATGAATAATGAACAATAATGCGTTCTCTATTCATTCAAAAAGCGGTTCTGTGAAAAATAAATTTGCATAATCAAAAAATTCTACTTACCCTTGCACCCGATTTTTATATACAAAAAAAGATAAAAATAGATAACTAAAAAATATGACAGGTTACTTGCAAATATTAATGATTATCCGTATAACGTTCTGATAGCGTTCGTCATTGCGGGTCGCAGC
>JAITNR010000252.1 GCA_031290375.1 Prevotellaceae bacterium
TTAATTATCAAAATTTTAACAGCATTTTTTTGCAACAAAATAACACTGCTTCCGAGATTATTTTTGGCAATACATATTTTACTTGTTTACAGTAAGTTAATTTTTAGAAGTGCCCTATATATAATATGCATTCATAGTGCCTCAAAAAACGTTTTAACCCGGAGTACCATATATTTTGTAATCCAAAAAAAAATATTACCTTTGCAACCGATTTAATAAACTTTATGTCTAACCCTTAAAAAAATTGAAATGGAAGAATTTAATCCAACCCCCGAACCTCAGCTAGATCAACCTGTTGATGAAGTAATTATCCCAACACAAGAGGTTCCGCAACCCAAATTACAACCCCTTGCAAACTTCGATTGGGACACGTATGAGAAAGGTGAAGAACTTTCCGAAACAACAAAAAATGAGATTATCAAACTTTATGACAACACACTAAATCAAATCCGCGACAAGGAAATTGTTGACGGTACTGTCGTGGCAATAAACAAACGTGAAGTTGTTATAAACATCGGCTACAAGTCCGATGGTGTGATACCTGCGCAAGAATTTCGCTACAATCCCGACCTTAAAATAGGCGACAAAGTCGAAGTTTTCATTGAAAATCAAGAAGATAAAAAAGGGCAGTTAATCCTTTCTCACAAACAGGCCCGTACGGCTCGTTCTTGGGACAAAGTTACGCAAGCTCTTGAAAATCAAGAAATTATACACGGCTTCGTTAAATGTCGTACCAAAGGCGGTATGATTGTGGAAGTCTTCGGAATTGAGGCTTTTTTGCCCGGCTCTCAAATTGATGTTAAGCCAATCCGTGATTACGACATATATGTAGGGAAAACGATGGAATTTAAGGTTGTTAAAATCAATAATGACTACAAAAATGTAATTGTTTCTCATAAAGCATTGATTGAAGCAGAGTTGGAGGAACAAAGAAAAGAAATTATCTCTCGCCTTGAAAAAGGACAGGTACTTGAAGGTATAGTTAAAAATATCACCTCATACGGCGTATTTATCGACTTGGGCGGAGTAGATGGACTTATTCACATCACCGACCTGAGTTGGGGAAGAGTTAATCACCCCGAAGAGATGGTTCAATTAGACGAAAAAATCAACGTTGTTATTCTTGACTTCGATGACGAAAAGAAACGTATAGCTCTGGGGTTGAAACAGTTAACCCCGCATCCATGGGACGCTCTCGAAGCTGACCTCAAAATTGGTGACAGAGTGAAAGGCAGAGTTGTTGTTATGGCTGATTATGGGGCATTTGTTGAAATCATTCAAGGCGTTGAGGGCTTGATTCACGTTTCGGAAATGACATGGAGTCAGCACCTGCGTTCTGCACAGGAGTTTTTCCGCGTTGGAGACGAAGTTGAAGCCGTTATACTTACACTTGACAGAAACGAGAGAAAAATGTCGCTCGGCGTTAAACAACTCAAATCAGACCCTTGGGAGAGCATAGAAGTCAAATATGCTATTGGCAAACAACACGTTGCAAAAGTGCGTAACTTCACCAATTTCGGCGTATTTGTAGAAATCGAAGAGGGCGTTGACGGTTTGATTCACATATCCGATTTGAGTTGGACAAAGAAAATCAAACACCCATCAGAATTTACGCAAATCGGCTCTGAAATTGATGTTGTAGTGCTTGAAATAGACAGAGAAAATCGCCGTCTGAGTCTTGGACACAAACAGCTGGAAGAAAATCCATGGGACGTGTTTGAAACAATATTTATAGAGGGCAGCATTCACGAAGGCACAATCATAGAACTTTTTGAAAAAGGTGCAGTAATTGCCTTACCGTATGGCGTAGAAGGTTTTGCCACACCTAAACACTTGGTCAAAGAAGATGGTACTCCTGCCAAAATTGATGAAAAACTTGAATTCAAAGTTATTGAATTTAACAAAGAGGCAAAACGCATCATAGTGTCTCACAGCAGAATACACGAAGATATAGCGGCAGCCGCTCATGCATCGAAAGAAAAAGGAGTTGAAAAGGAGATTGAAAAAGTCAATAAAAGAGCAAAAACTACTACCACATTTGGAGATTTAGACGTACTTTCCGATTTGAAAGAGCAAATGGTAGCTGATGCAAAGGAAAAAATGATAGCAAAAGAGGCTAAAAAAACTCCTAAAAAAGCCGCAGAGAAGAAAGAGAAAAAAGTAGAAGCAGAGAAAGTGAAAAAGATAGAGGAAGTAACAGAAATAAAGGAAAAGCCCAAAAAAGTAACAAAGAAAGTTGCAAAAATTGCCGAATTTACCTTTGAGGAAGAACCAAAGGCAACTCCGAAAGCAAAGAAATCGTTAAAAAAGGATGATTTTACCGTTGTAGAAGGAATAGGACCCAAAGTCGCTGAAATTTTAACCGCAGAAGGAATCGCTTCATTCAAGGATTTGGCTGCAAAGACCAAAGAGGATTTGGAAGCAATTCTAAAACCTCACGGAGGAATATACAGCACAATGAACCCAACCACCTGGGCACAGCAGGCACAATTAGCCGCAGACGGCAAATTGGACGAGTTAAAACAGTGGCAAGATGAACTCAAAGGTGGTAAATAAAACTTGATAGTAAATTTTTCATAAAGAAAAGGGGATGTTGTTTACTCAACAGCCCCTTTTTGATTGACTTCGTAATAAAAAACATCAATAAATCATATTTTGCTAATATTCAATTATATACGAAAATATTTTTCTAAATTTGGGTACACAAGAATTTTTGAAAAAAGTTTGAAATAGAATATGTTTACATTTTTTTTGTCCGTTAGGACATACATATCAATAGGATAATTGCCTATCCATACTCTACTCCAACTCCTACGAAGTTCCGACAAATAAGGAAGCCTCATTTCTATTGATATGAAAATCCTACGGATTTTTAACCAACTTGTTTATTATTGATAATCAAGTTACTGCCACACTATAAATTGATTAAATAATAAGGTAAACGCCTCATTGTACGTTCCAACATTTATTATAGGATTTTGCCAGCAAAACGCTCCACAATAACCTGCTCCTTGATATGTTGTATTAGCATCGACATATCCTTGATATTTATTTTCCCAATTCCAAACATAAGTTTTTGAATAATTAGCTCCGCTGATATTGCATCCGGACAAGTTAATTTGGGTGCGCCCCGATTGACTTCCTGTAGCATTAGGATAAATAAATGTAAGCGTAATATTAACTGTTCCATTTCCGGCAATAGTGCCATTGTTTGAGCTGAAAGTAATGCCATAAGAAGGTCTGTTAGTTATTGACTACGACAAACTGATTTGCCTGTTGTTTTTTATACGAATAGTTTTTGTTGTTGTAGTTCCGGGTAGAGAGCTATTACTACACTCAAAATAGACGGTCATTCCGTGAGCACCGTCTGCTGGAATAAATATTCCATTTCCATCGTCAAAACCGAATGAGGCAATGAGATTCATTGTATAATGGGGACTTCTAATAATTCATTTTCATACAGAGCCGAAGCCCCAATAAAAACTCCACCGAAAAATCACTGCAAAGTTAAATCAATAAAATGAGAAAAACAATATTTTTTTCACTTTATTTGTAAATTTTATCTATCTATCTATGTTTTATGAAATTAAATTTAATATAATTTAATATTTAATCGGCAAAAGTTGCAGGCGGACTATCTGTTCGTAACGACACATGTTATAGACCAAATTTATCAGCCCGATACGTCCTTTAATCCGCTGAAAACCAATCGACC
>JAITNR010000042.1 GCA_031290375.1 Prevotellaceae bacterium
AAAAAAACGATTGCAGGGTTATCTTGATGAGTACCATTTCAGATATAACAGACGGGCATTTATGGGGTCAATCTTCGATTTACTCATAAAAAGAATGGTGCTGAATAAACAAATTAGGCTATAAATCAATACAGAATAAAATGAAACATCTACGAGGTTTTGCTTGGGCTGCATTTGTTTCTATTGATATGAAGCCCTACGGACATAAATACAATTATCACGCAAAGTCCGCATTTTTTCATTTTTCATTATTCACTATTCGTTGTTAATTATTCATTAAACTTGATTATCAGACTATTAGATTTGAGTTTTCATGAATTGACATTTTTTTTGTTAATTAACATTAATAAAAATATCAAAGTTTACTTTTTTGTAGTAATTTTGCAGTTGATTTTTTTAATAACCCTGTCATTGCGGTTAAGGTTGCAATTGCTTGCAGTTTGTGTGAGATTGCGGGCTGGTTGTTGAGTTTATTCAAACCAAAATGACAATTACAGTTAATTGTAGCTAAAAATGAACTTTCAGAATCCCGAATATTTTTGGTTGTTGTTGTTGCTGATACCGATAGCAATATGGTTGATTTTCAGAGGTAAGCACAACGATGCCAGTATGCAAATTTCGTCTGTTTCACCGTTTGAAAACAGTAGCAAGCCTAAGAAGATATGGTTTTATTATTTTCCTTGGATATTGATTGCTTCAGCATTGATAATCATTGCGTTGTCCCGTCCGCAAAGAAGCAACTCATTCAGCAATCAAACCATTGAGGGCATAAACATCATTATGGCACTTGACATTTCGGGTTCTATGCTGGCTATGGATTTGCAGCCAAACAGGCTTGATGCTGCAAAAAATGTTGGAGTGGAATTCATACTTGGTCGTCCGCAAGACAATATCGGCTTGGTGGTGTTTGCGGGTGAGAGTTTTACGCAATGCCCGCTCACGGCAAACCACACTTCGTTAGTTAATTTGTTGAACGGTATCAGTTACGGCATAATAGAAGACGGCACTGCAATAGGTCTGGGTTTGGCAAACGCTATCAACAGAATTAAGGACGCACCCGGTAAGTCGAAGGTAATCATTCTATTAACGGACGGAACAAACAACAGGGGAGACATCGCACCACTTGCGGCTGCCGATATTGCCAAAACCTACGGAATCAGGGTCTATACTGTCGGTGTTGGCACAAGAGGCATTGCAAAAATGCCTGCGTATGACGTTTTTGGCAACATACATTATGTTGAACAGGAGGTAGTGATTGATGAAACAACATTGCAACAAATTGCCTCTATGACAGACGGAAAGTATTTTCGTGCCACCAATACCAACAGTCTGAAACAGATTTATCAGGAGATTGATAAAATGGAAAAAACAAAACTTCATTCCGAACATTACAGCACCAAAACCGAAGAATTTCCGCCGTTTTTATTGGCAGCACTGGTTTTGCTGTTGATGGAGTTGATTTTGAGAATAACAGTATTAAGACGATTACCGTAATTGATTATATAGTAAATTATAAAATAAATTAAAAAAACGATGTTTTATTTTGCAAATATAAATTTTCTTTATTTATTGATAATCATTCCCTTGTTGATTGTTTTCTTTATTTATGGAAATAAAAGACAGAGAAAAAAACTTGAAAAATTTGGCAATATCAACACCTTGCAGCAATTAATGCCCAATGTTTCCAAAATTCGTCCGCATGTGAAATTTTATCTTTCTCTGTTGGTTATTGTTTTGGTAATCATTGCTTTGTCCCGTCCGCAACTGCTCAGAAAATCGGAAAAGGTTGATAGACGTGGCATTGAAACAATGATAGTGCTTGATATTTCCAATTCGATGCTTGCCCGCGACATTGAGCCAAATAGGCTTGAATACGCCAAAATGACCATGTCGAACCTGATTGACAAGATGGCTGACGACAAAATAGGGCTGATAGTATTTGCAGGTGATGCCTTTATCCAAATGCCGATTACATCGGACAACGTGTCGGCAAAGATGTTTCTCAAAACGATAGAGCCGTCACTAATTCAACGACAAGGCACGGCTATTGGTTCGGCTATTGATTTGGCAATCAAGTCATTCGGAGAGGCACAAACGAAGACAGGCAGAGCAATTTTCCTGCTCACTGACGGTGAAAATCACGAGGACGATGCGGTTCAGGCGGCAAAACTTGCCAACAAAAAAGGCATTGAGGTGATTGTAATAGGTATCGGAAGTACGGACGGTGTGCCTATTCCTGTGGCAGGCACAATGAATTATCTCAAAGACAAGGACGGCAACGTAGTTGTTACCAAGCTGAACGAAACAATGTGCCGAGAAATAGCCTCTGCCGGAGACGGGGTATATATCCACGCTGTAAATTCGAGAACAGTATTGAAAGCACTTGAAAAAGAGGTAGATAGGATGCAAAAAGGCGACTTGCAGACGACTTCATCGGACTTTGACGACTTGTTTTACATTCCGCTCTGGTTTGCTTTGGTGCTGCTTTTGGTAGAGTTTTTTATGCTAAATCGCCAAAACAAGAGATTAAGCAGGATTAAAATTTTTGAAAGAAAACAGTAACAAGAGAATAATATAATAAATTTAAACGTATTATGCAAAAAATACTTTATATGGCAATGGTCTGCTGTTTGTCGGCATCATTGTTTGCCCAGAAAGAGATTTCAAACATAAAAAAGGGAAATGAACATTATACTCAAAAAGAGTATGACAAGGCTCAAACCGAGTATCAGTCAGGCGTAGAACACAACGACAAATCCTTTGAGGCTCATTTTAATATGGGGAATGCCCTGTATCGTCAGCAAAAATTTGAGGAGGCTCTACAGCAGTACGTCAAGTCAGCAGAACTCACAAAGGACACTGCCCGTTTGGCATCGGCTTTTCACAATGCAGGCAACGCCCTTTTGGAAGAAAAAAAGTACGAAAACAGCATTCAGGCTTACAAGCGGTCGTTAAAGATGAATCCTGCCGATGACGAGACCCGTTACAACCTTGCCGTTGCGCAACATCTGTTGAAAAAACAACAGGACGAACAGAACAAGGACAACAAAGACAAAGAGGATAACAAGAAAAATCAACAACAGCAGCAGAAACAACAGCCTAAACCTCAACAACCTGAAATGTCAAAAGAGCAGGCAGAGAAAATTTTGCAGGCGTTGCAACAGGACGAAAAAGATACGCAAGACAAACGAAAAGTCAAGATACCAACCAAAAGCAAGGCTGAAAAGGAGTGGTAACTTTTTTAAATTAACAATTAACAGTTTGTGAAATTTGAAAATAAAAGAACAATGTGTAATATAAAAAAAATCTATCTTTCGACAATTATTCTGTCATTTGCATCTTTGGTAGCGGCACAGGACATTGAGTTTGTGGCAAAAGCAAATAAAACTGTTGCAAGTGGCGAGTCGTTTCAACTGCAATATTTGATCAATTCTGCCAATGCCGAAAAATTGCAGATACCGAATATCACAGATTTTGACGTTGTGGCAGGTCCATCTTCCTACACACAAACCTCATTTGAATTTATCGGCGGAAAGTCAAAATCGGCAATGTCAACTATTTATACTTATGTGCTTGTTGCTCAAAAAGAGGGTAATTTTTCTATTGCACCCGCTACTGTTACCGTTGAAGGCAAGCAGTACAAATCAAATCCATTGTCTATAAAAGTTCTGCCGCCAAATTCCAGAGCACCGCAGGAAAGACAGCAACAGGCAGAATCAAATTCGATACAGATTACGGGCGAAGATATTTTTATTCGTCCAATATTGAGCAAAACCACTGTTAAAGAGCAGGAAATGGTGCTTTTGACGTACAAACTCTACTATACCGTAAATTTAATTGATGCCAGAGATGCAAAATTTCCCGATTTTAAAGGTCTTATGACTTATGATGTCGAAAACAGACAAAATGCCCCTGACGTTGAAAACTATAACGGCAAAAACTATTACTCAATAGTAATGGCTCAAAAATTGATTGCACCGCAACGGACAGGCAAAATTGATATTTCGCCTATGAGTTGCACTGTAGTTGTCAGGGTGCGAAATAGCATTCGTGTTCCAACGTTTAGCAATTACTCGATGTATCAGGATGTAAAGAAAAAAGTTGTATCAAGTGCAGTGTTGCTTGACGTTATGCCTCTACCGCAGCCGAAACCCGAAAATTTCTGCGGCGTGGTGGGTTCAATGTCAATGACTTCCGAAATATCATCAACAACGCTCACTCAAAACAGTTCTGCTACCCTCAAAATCAACATCAACGGCACGGGCAACCTGAAACTTATTGGTACGCCCAAAATTCCTTTCCCGTCTGATATTGAAACATACGATCCAAAGGTTACAAACAATTTTTCGGTAAATTCATCAGGGTTTAGCGGTCGCAAAAGCATTGAATATCTGTTTATTCCGCGTCATCAGGGCAAATGGGAGATACCTGAGATTTCGCTATCCTATTTCGATTTGGCTTCTAACAGTTACAAAACGCTTTCCACCCAGTCATATACGCTGAATGTGGAAAAGGGTACGGGTAATCAGGCAGCCGAAGTGTCGAACTACACAGAGCAGGAAAAGGTAAAACAGCTTGCGTCCGACATTCGCTATATCAAAACGGGCGACCTCAATATTGAGCCGATGCAGAAGGTTTTTATGGGCACTCTACCGTTTTATCTAATGTACCTGATTCCGTTGTTGGCGGCTGTTTTGTTGGGGCTGTTCTTCCATAAACAGATAAAAAATTCTGCCGATATTGCCATGATGAAAAACAAAAAGGCAAACAGAGTTGCAAAAACACGACTGAAAACCGCCGAAAAACATCTGAAAGCAAACCAAAAAGAGTTGTTCTATGACGAGGTTCTAAGTGCATTGTGGCTCTATCTGTCGGATAAACTGAATTTGACACTCTCTTCGTTGAGCAAGGAGAACGTGTCGGAGAAACTTCTCGAACACAATGTTGAGATGCAAATTTCAGAAGAATTTTTATCTCTGCTTAAAAACAGCGAATTTGAGCGTTATACTCCATTAATTGCTTCTCAATCAGCGATGGACAAAATCTATTTCGATGCTGTTGCCGTGATTGAGAAATTAGAAAAAAATGTAAAATAAATAAGAACCAAGACGTTATTTTAAAAAAATATGAAGCATAAATTAATCATAATAATTGGTCTGTTGCTCTCCACCTCCGCAATTTTGGCACAAAATCCTTTGGAGAAAAAGGCGGCGGAGTTGTACGCTTCCAAAGACTACGAGGGAGCTGTGAGTGTTTATGAAGAATTGTTGCAGAGCGGTGTTTCTACCGATTTGTACTATAACTTCGCCAATTCGCTTTTCAAATCAGGCGAGCTTGGCAGGGCGATCCTCTACTACGAAAGGGCATTGGTGCTCAATCCTTCCAACGAAGATGCAGTAGCGAGCCTCGACTTTGCAAACACGCAAATAACCGATAAAATCGACATCAACGAGAAGTTTTTTGTTGTTGAGTGGGTTTCGGTTTTGGGCAAAATTTTCGACACCAACCGCTGGGCGTACCTGAGCATAACGCTCTTTCTGACGGCAATAATATTGGTTCTAATCTTTTTGTTCAATAGAAATATAGTAATTCGCAAGACATCGTTTTTTGTTGGAATTTTCTGTTTTGTGATGTCGATGATTTCGTTTTTGTATGCTTTTTCTCAAAAAAAGTACTTGCAGAACAATCCGTTTGCCATTGTTATGGACGGTTCTGTTTCGGTTAAGAGTTCGCCTTCGGTGAGTGGCAAGGAACTTTTTGTGTTGCACGAGGGCACGAAAATTGAGGTGATTTCCTCTAACAACGACTGGAACGAAATCAGCCTGCCAGACGGCAAAGTTGGATGGGTCAAAGCAGAAACGGTTGAAGGAATATAGTTTGTTTCACTTTTCCAGTCAATAAGAGTTGCCAAAAACTAAAATTTTAAGTGTAGCAATAACGTACGGACGCTTTTTTCGTACTAAAATTTGTTTGCACAATCGAAAAAACAAACGCACCTTTAAAGTCATAAGCGGTATTATACCCATTTGTTTAGAAAGAATATATTCTGCATTAACTATAGAATCATACCTTTCTTTTGTCATATATTTGGAATAGTCCAAAACAGACAAATTATGCTGCAAAACCACATCTAACAGATAAAAATATCCTCCATTTCTACTTAATTTATAAAAAAGGTGCGTGTCCAAAGCATCTAATGGAAATTCTTCAGAAAATCCTCCAGTTTCCTGTAAAGAGTTTATGGACAGAAACGCAACAGAATTAAATGCCGACACCATTTTATTGCTGATTATTCCACTTTCTTCAATATTATTTGTTTTGCCCCAAGGTCCAAATATTGAAGAATATGACCGAGGCGACAAATGTTTATCCTTACATTTCAAAACAGGCAAGATGGCAGCAACTTTGACTTGTAAATTTAATGCTACATTCAAACGTTCAAAATATTCTTCCGACAAAAAGGTATCCTGGTCCAATAATAACAACCATTTTCTATTGTTTTTTACCGCTCTTTCCAAAGCATAATTGTATGCCTGGGCAAGCATATTATTTTTTTCCGCATTTACAACAATGTACTCAGTACTTTCTTTTATTTTTATTTCAGTAGAATTGTTGTATATCAGCAATTCGTACGGCACAGACAACCGATGAATATGCTCGCACAAAGTCAGATACGACAAACTATCCTGCAATTCAGTTCTATATAAAACCAGTATGATTTGTATTTCATTCATTTTTCTTCTCCTTTTTTCTTTCTTTTTTAACAAATTCTTCGTTTTTTATTAGACGTATCTTTCCCATACTTTTTTTATCCAAACATTTATGTATGACATAGTTTTGATAAGGATTTAAGACGATTGTAGAAGGGTCATTCATATAAATTTTCCTGTTAGTTGTCAAGCAATACAGAACTAAAACTATTGACAACACCATCCTGTTAATCAACTTCGGACACGTTTCCAGCAAATGAGGGAAAAGAACTACCAAAGAAAGCATATAATACAACCTGAAACGAACTGAAATTTCAATAAATTCATACATATAATAATAAACAATTATGTTTACCATAAATACATTTAAAAATAAATTGCCATACGCCTTCTCTTCAAATCTTTTCCTTTTCCATAAAAACAAAATGAACAAGAACAAATTCAAAAAGAAACCAATACCAATTCCTCGATTAACGTTATACACTTTGTTTGTCGTATAAATAACAACTTTACGCAAAGAATCCTCACCCAACAGCCCCACCACAAAGAGCAACGCTCTGTTTATCCATGTTATTTGAAACAACATTATCAAACAGCCCAGGCAAACAACTATAATAAGGAATATACTGCTAAATCTGACCTTAAAGAAAAAATATAACGGCAACATAATCAATGCCGACATGTGAAACAAAAATGCCAAAAATATTAAAAGAAAATATTTAAACATTTTCTTTTCAGGCACATACTTGAAGGCATAAAAACAAATAGAAGCAGCAATAGCCTGTCTTATCAAAGAAAATTCCAATGTCAGGTACAGCAGGGAATAATATACAAAGAGTCCGGTAACTACATATTTTGTATAATGTTTCAGTGCTTTTGCTATTAAGGTAATATCGAACAGAGCAATTACGAAAAACAAAACCTGTATTCCCAATCCCAATTGTTTAAATATAGAACAGAGCAGAAAATAACCAAATTCAAAGTGACGAGATGAACCTGTTTTTCCACTTGAGACAAATTCGCAGATTGGTGTTACCTTTTCTAAGAACTGACCATACACATCCCAATCACCGCCGGTTTCGTACCGAAGACCCGCAACCACAACCAAAATAAACCACGATATAAATACCAAAAAAGACCTGCTTTTGTCGTCTAATTCAGTTCTTTCTATAACAGAGAGAACAAGTAACAGTATAAATACGATGAAGTAAAACATTATAAATATTATTATTTTAACTTACAAAAGAATTTCCATTTTTGCAACGGCAGCATCCCAATTAAATTGCTTTACAAAGCTGTTGCCCGTATCGGCAAATAACTTCCTTTTGTTATCATCTGTGAGAAACAAAAGAAGTTTTGCCGCCATATCATTAGGGTTTCGAGGCTCAACAAGCAATGCCGTTTCATTCTCTTTGGCATAAGCGCTGTGTCCGCCTATGTTGGTGCAAACCAATGCACAACCGCAATTCATTGCTTCTGCCGGAGGCAAAGCCCAGCCTTCGCCATTGCTTGGCGTAAAATAAATAGCCGTAGAATTATACAACGAACATAAATCTTGCGGCTTTTGTGTGTAATGTATCCATTCTTCCAAATTTTCCGGTTCCGGATAAACGCCAAACAATTTTACCTGCAAATCAGGCACTTCTTTTTTGCAAATGCGCAACGCTTCCAATCCATACTTAGTTCCTTTGCGGTCTTCAATAGAAAAAAGCATTGAAATTGTATGTGGATTTCTTTGTTTTATCGGTGTTTTTATTTTAAAAATTTCTTGATTAATTCCATTGTAAATGACGGCAGGACGGATAGTACTTTCTTTTTCTACAATATCTGCCAAATAATCGGCTATAACAACGTGGTTAATCGGTAAACAATAAGATGCGTGCAGCTTTTCTTTATTATTTCCAATCCATAATTCATAATCTTGAATCAGATTTATTTTTTTCCCTTTCCTGTCTGATAATTCATTTAATTCAAAAGCCAAAACCCAATTTGTCGAAAGAGAAACATCGGCATCCCTCACATATTTATCCTTCAATTTCGGAATATTTTTACAAATAACTTTTTCATCCAAAGGATACCACGAAGGTCTATAGTCCGGCAAAAGAATATTATTTTTCAAAGTTCTCATCCAATGTGGATACTCATACAAAAAATACGGATTCGTATATACATTATGAATTACAACGTCATATCCCCTTTTTGCCAATTGATTGGCATATTCATACATAATCTTATATCCGCCGCTCATACTGAAAGGAATACCGGATAGATAGATATTTATTTTCATACTTTTTTCATTTTTACTGTTAATAAAATACCAACAACCACTATTTCCAGCGACTGAGACGAGAGCCACGCAACAGCCGCCCCTTTAATACCCATACACGGAATCAGAATAAGGTTCAAACTTATACTGAAAATCCCAAGGAACAAACCCACATACGGCGCATACTTCTGCATCTGCATACCGTACAATCCCTGCACAGTCAACATACTCGCCGTAATCACCAGAAAAGGAAGCGGAGAAAACAACCTCAACAACGATACAGCATCCGTAAATTCATTCCCAAGAAGGATATTGACTGCGTAAGGAGCAAACAAAAACAATAAAACACTGACCAACACACCCCATACCACAACAAATAATAAACTTTTTTTGAAAAATATCCACCCCTCTACTTTTGACTCATCAAATTTCCTGCTCATCAAAGGGAAAAGAGCTATATTGACAGGCGTACTTGTTAGCATCATAACGGCATAAACTATTTTATTTGTCCCGGCATACAAACCAATTTCTACATTTGAAAGGTATATTCCAATAATTGTCAGTCCTGCCGCAGTGTAAAGGCTAACAAATACATTATTCAAAAATATCGGAAATCCTTTACGTATCACTTTTCGACTTAGTTCTTTGTCTTTGTTTGGCCCTTTTTTTAAGTCATATTTTTTTATAACATAAATAAAAGAAAAAATGCCAACCAAAACGTATGACATCGAAAGAATCAAAATATAAGTCCGATAATCAGTCGGCACTCTGACCAACAACACCACCAACACGGCACCCAACGCTTTGACAGCAAAATTGAAGATTGCCATATTCTTCATTTTTTCAATTCCCTGAAAAAACCACGTGGGAAACAAAACCATTCCCACGTTCAGCAACGCCGCATAAAAGTATAATGTCGGGTCTTCGCCCGCTTTTGAGAAGGTAAAATAAAGAGCTGCCAATACGGCAAAGGAAACTGCCAGCAAAAGAACTTTGAAACGGACTACTGTCCAAAAAATAGTTCTCAACTTTGATTTGTCGCCTCTGTTAATGGCGATGTCCTGCGTTGCAGAATATTCAAAACCGTATGTTACAATCAGGGTCAGGTAGGAAATAATATTTTGGGCATACGATGCTTTTCCGAAAAACTCAACACCCAAAGCCCTCACCACAAAAGGAATAATAAGGATAGGAATAATGCAATTAGCCATCTGAACCAATCCCAGCGACATGATATTAACAAATAACGGCTGCGATTTCAAATTTATATTCAGGAACTTTCTTATACTTGTCATTATTAATTTTCAATTTTCAACTGTCCACTTTCAATTAAATTGGGTATACCGGGAAACATTTTCTATGCTCCGAAAAAGTTTTTTTACGTTCCGAAAAAGATTTTCTATGCTTGGAAAAACATTTTCTGTCTTCCCAAAAACATACTGCAAAGATAGTAAAAAATAATTGAAAATGACGGGTATTTGCATTATTAATTTTCAATTATTTTTTTATTATCTTTGCTTTGAGTTTGATTCAAACTTAAAATTTTATAAACTGTAATAAAAAATGATTGATTATTTAAAAGGGGAGATAGTGGAACTGTCCCCTGCACATGCGGTAGTTGAGGTTAATGGGACAGGTTATTCTGTCCAGATTTCGCTGATAACCTATTCGGAATTGACTGTGGCAAGCAGTTCCAAATTATACATTTACGAGGCAATACGGGAGGATGCCATTACTTTGTATGGTTTTATTGGTCAGCAGGAGCGGGCGTTGTTTTTGTTGTTGATTTCGGTTTCCGGTGTTGGTGTAAATACTGCGAGAGTAATACTTTCGTCTTTGTCGTCAGCCGAGTTACAGACTGCGATTTTGTCGGGCAATGTCAATGTGTTGAAAAGCGTGAAAGGTATAGGCGGAAAAACAGCCGAGCGGATTATTATTGATTTGCGGGATAAGGTTAGCCGCATCGAAGTTAGTGACAGTAAGGGTTCGGTTTTGGATAATTCGTTGAAAACTGAGGCGGTGGCGGCCCTTGTGATGCTCGGTTTTGCCCAAATACCGGCACAAAGGGCAGTTGGCAGGGTGCTCGAAAAAGAGATGAACCTCAAAGTTGAACAGGTAATTAAATTAGCACTGAAATTACTTTGAAAACCTGACTGCCTGACCAATTGATTAGCCAATCAGTCGATTAGTCTAATTCATTATCGACAGGTAAATACAATAAATCTGTAAAATTTACGTTATAAGATAGATTTTAGACGGAAGCAATTGAGATTTTTAGAAAAAACAGTTAAGGCGATATGTATAGGCGGATTAGCCGCTATACTTGGGTGTTTGGTTTTACCCGCAAATATGGTATTTGCAGGTAAAAGTGTTTTCTTTTCGTCTGACGGTTCCCAGGAGGGCGAAGTAAATGATACGGTTCCTCAAAACAGTGCTTCAAACCGCTCTGCTCCACCAAAAGCACAGGTTAATTCATTTGAAACTGATGCCTTAGAGAATTTGAATAATTCATATCCGTATGACTTGCACGACCCTCAAAACGTACAGCAAATAATCGAATATGACGACCAGACAGGTATGTATATTTTTCATACAAAGGTTGGGGATATGGATATTGCTACGCCGTTTGTACTTTCTACCGATGAGTACAGGCAATACCGTCTTAAGAAGGATATGGAAACCTATTGGAAGAAGAAAAACCGTGAAGCAACTGATAATTTTGAATCAAAGTTTGATTTGACAGATATGAAATTTTCGCTCGGAGCTGCCGACAAGGTATTTGGACCGGGGGGAGTGCAGGTTAAAACTCAAGGTTCGGCGGAGATTACTTTCGGCATAAAACACAGTAATATTCAAAACTACCAGTTGGCAGAACGGTTGCGCAAAAAGACTGTTTTTGACTTTGATGAAAAAATTCAGATGAATGTCAAAGCTTCTGTTGGGGACAAGATTAGTTTTGGCTTGAATTATGACACCGAATCGACTTTTGATTTTGACCGTCAAAATCTCAAACTTGCCTATGAGGGCAAAGAAGATGACTGGATAAAAAAAATTGAAGCCGGTAATGTTGCAATGACTCTCAACAGTGCCCTGATACCGGGAAGTACAACTCTGTTTGGTTTTAAAACCGATTTGCAGTTTGGCAAACTCAGTGTTTCGGCGGTGTTGTCTCAACAGCAGTCTTCGAGTCAGAATGTAAATACCAACGGCGGTGTAAGGACTATTAATTTTGATATTCCTGCCGATGGATACGATGCCAACAGACACTATTTTCTTGCGCAGTATTTCAGGGATACATACGACAAGAATATGGAGCAGTTGCCTTACATTACTTCGGGCGTAACTATTAGCAAAATAGAGGTTTGGATAACAAACAAAAGGGCAAATTACCAGCAGTCCCGCAACATTATTGCCTTTGTCGATTTGGGAGAGAGTCAAAAGCGAAACAGTCTTTACTGGGGTTCGTCGGGTAATCCATTGCCTGCAAACGATGCCAATATGCTTTACGACAATGTTAAGGCAATACCTGATATTCGGAATATTCAGCAATTTACACAGTTGATGGATGCAAACTATTTTTCTGCCGGTATTGTTGGCGGAGAAGATTACGAAAAGATAGAGTCGGCGCGCAGGCTTGAGGAGTCGGAATATACGCTCAATCCTACTTTGGGGTTTCTTTCGCTTAGAACTCAACTTAATACTGACGAAGTGCTTGCTGTGGCGTTTGAATATACTATTGGCGGAAAAGCTTATCAGGTGGGTGAATTTTCTACAGGCAGTGTTAATATTCCTGACGCACTTATTGTTAAGTTGCTTAAAAGTACAGCGACTTCCAATTCAAGTACAATTTGGAATTTGATGATGAAAAATGTTTATTCGCTTGGTGCAAGCCAGTTTCAGAAGGAAAATTTCAAGTTGAATGTGATGTACAAAAATGATTCAACGGGCGTTTATCTCAACTATATTCCTGCAGGAAACATCAAAAACAGGGTTTTGCTCAAAGTGATGAACCTTGACAGGCTTGACAGTTATAACAATCCGCGTTCTGACGGCAAATTCGACTTTGTTGAGGGTTATACAATTATTTCTTCAATGGGCAGGGTTATTTTTCCTGTGATAGAGCCGTTTGGGTCGCATCTGCGCAAGATGATAGGCGATGATGCAATAGCTGACAAGTATGTTTTTGAAGAATTGTATGACTCTACAATGGTGGCTGCGGGGGAATTTTCAGAAAAAAATAAATTTAAGATTACGGGGTCATTTCAAGGTACTTCCAATTCCGAAATATATCTCAATGCTATGAATGTGCCTCGCGGCTCTGTGGTGGTAACAGCGGGTGGGGTGCAGCTTGTTGAAAATGTTGATTATACGATTGACTACATAATGGGCGTTGTAACTATTCTCAATCAGTCAATACTTGCTTCAAACACTCCTGTTGATGTGCGTTTGGAGAACAGGGAGATGTTTAATTTGCAAAGAAAAACGCTTCTCGGCACTCATTTGGAATACGCTTTTAGCAAGGACTTTACTGTTGGCGGTACTTTGATGCACCTTTCCGAAATGCCTATTGTTACAAAGACTATGATGGGTTCCGAACCGATTTCCAATACTATCTGGGGATTGAATGCGGCATACAAAAAGGATATGCAATGGCTGACAACGGCTTTGGACAAACTGCCGCTGCTTGAGGCTTCCGCGCCTTCTTCCATTACCTTCAATGGAGAATTTGCTCAAATGATACCGGGGCACAGGAAAATCAAGGACAACCCTGGTTATGCCTACCTTGACGACTTTGAGGCAACCGAAACCACAATAGAACTGCGTTATCCGTATTATTGGTATCTGGCAAGTACTCCTGCCGAAAACTCTGCTACTGCACTCTTCCCTGAGGCGTTGCTGAGTAATAATATTGATTATGGCAAAAATCGAGCTTTGTTGGCTTGGTACGCAATAGACAACACTATTTTTAACAGCAATTCATCATCTACTCCCGAACATTTGAGGAACAATAAGGATGCCCTTTCCAACCATTTGACAAGGGCTGTCAGAGAGAGGGAAGTGTTTCCTAACCGCGAATCTATGCTTGGGCAAACAGCCTATATTCCTGTTATGAACCTTAGTTTTTATCCTAATGAAAGAGGTCCTTACAATCTTGATACCGATTACACTTCTGACGGGAAGTTGATAAATCCCAAAAAACGCTGGGGCGGAATGATGAGAAAAATTGATGTATCGGACTTTGAACAGGCAAATATTGAGTATATCGAATTTTGGCTGATGGATCCTTTTGTAAATGATTCGTTGCGCACGGCAACAGGTGGCGACTTGTATATTAATTTGGGTGAAATATCCGAAGATATTCTTAAAGATGGCAAAAAGTTTTTTGAAAACGGTATGCCTGTCGATGGTTCTTCTACTCTTACCGAGACTACAGTTTGGGGTAAGGTTCCCACTCAACAATCGACAGTTTTGGCTTTTTCTACGGATGCCAATTCCCGCAGATATCAGGATGTTGGCTATAATGGACTGAGAACGGAGGAGGAGTTTGAGTTTCCGACATACGGTACATATTTGCAGCAGCTTCGCAGCAGTTTGGCTCCTGCCGCTATTGCTGCAATGGAGGCAGACCCATTTTCGCCGTTCAATGACCCTGCGGGTGATAATTTTCACTATTTTAGAGGCTCCGATTATGACAGAAAGCAAGCCTCAATTTTGGAAAGATACAAGCATTACAACGGCACAGAGGGCAACTCCGCCGAAACGGACAACAACGGCGAAACTTACGCCACATCTACCACCTCCCTGCCTGACGTTGAGGATATTAATCAGGATAATACTCTCAATGAGTACGAAAAATATTTTCAGTATAAAATATCTCTCAAACCCGGTAATGACATGGATATTGGCAACAACTACATTACCGACAAATTGGAGGCTGAGGTTGAACTTGCAAACAAGAAAAAAGAAACTGTTACCTGGTATCAGTATAAAATTCCCGTTCGTGAGTTTCAAAAGAAAGTGGGGGCGGTACGCGATTTTAAATCAATTCGTTTTATGCGAATATTTTTAACCAATTTTGAGCAGGATGTACACTTGCGTTTTGCTACTTTGGAGCTTGTCAGAGGTGATTGGCGGACGTATACCAAAGAACTTTATCAATCGTCCAATCCTCCTGCCGCTCAGGGTACTGTAACCGTTGGTTCGGTTAATATTGAAAAAAATTCCAACAAAGAGCCTGTAAATTACGTGCTTCCTCCCGGAGTAACAAGACAAACCGACCCGGGACAACCACAATTGCGTCAGCAAAACGAACAGTCTATGGTAATCAAGGTTATGAACATTGCCCCAAATGATGCTCGTGCTGTCTATAAAATGTTTAAGTTCGATTTGAGACAGTATCGCCGTCTGCAACTGTTTACTCACGCAGAAAAAATGCTTGAGGATATGGGCGAACTCAACGATTATGAACTTTCGGTGTTTATCCGTATAGGAAGTGATTTTACAAACAACTACTACGAATATGAAATTCCTCTGAGATTGACGCCTCAGGGGCATTATATCGCCAATACGGCAGATATGGTTTGGTATCCCGAAAATATGTTTGATTTCCCGTTATCCCTGTTCACTGATATTAAGAAAAAGAGGAATCTTACCAAAAATAACGGTTCGGGCGTGTCGCTGCTAACCCCATATTCAGATTATGACCCCGAAAAGCCCAAGAACAAAATTACAATAGTTGGCAATCCCAATTTGGGTGAAGTGGAAACCGTTATGATTGGTGTAAGAAACAAGGGTCCTGCTGCGAGAACCGGTGAAATTTGGGTTAATGAACTCAGACTCACCGACTACGACGAAGATGGAGGTGTCGGTGCTTTGGGCAGTATGGTGCTTGCCCTGTCCGACTTTGCCAATGTCAATCTGTCGGGACGTTACGAGCAGTCCGGTTTTGGCGGAATAGAGCAGAGCATTGGCGAAAGGCGTTTGGACGACTATTATCAGTTTAACGTTGCAACTTCGGTGCAGTTGGGCAAACTGTTGCCTGAAAAAGCAAAGGTAAATATCCCCGTATATTATTCGTATGCGGTTGAAAACACCAAGCCCAAGTATAATCCTTTTGACGGCGATTTGCTTCTCAAAGATGCTTTGGACAGTTATGAAAAACAGAAAGATAAAGACTCGCTCTTAAATGTGGTGCAGACAAAGGTTATCTCAAAAAGTTTTAATGTAACGGGCTTAAAGGTAGATATACGCGGCAAACGCCCGCACATCTATGACCCCGCCAATTTTTCCCTGTCTTATGCCTATAACAAGTCGCAAATACTTGACCCTGAAACAGAACGTAATGCAAACATTACTCATCAAGGCTCGTTGAATTACGATTTCAACACGCAATCACAGACGTGGGAGCCGTTTAAGGAAAACAAAAAAATCAAGTCCGCATTTGGCATTATCAAGGATTTCGGGCTTAACTACGTGCCTGCGAGGTTGGGGCTTGAATTAAACGTAATCCGAATGTATTCCGAAACGCAATTAAGGAACATTGACGGCTCTATGCAGGTAGATAATCATGACCCGTACAATGCGCTTCTTTCGTCAAGCAAAAACTTTAATTGGGGTAGAAATTTTGTTTTGAATTGGGATTTTACAAAAAATCTGAAGGCAACATTCCAAACTGCCACCAATTCGAGAATTGACGAAACAATGTATGCCCCCGTAAATAGAGAATTTTTCCCTGACGAATATCAGAATTGGAAAGACACTGTATCTCAAAGTCTTCGACATTTGGGAACGCCTCTTACCTATCAACAGAATTTTGATGTAACCTACAATATACCGATAAATAAAATTCCTTTCCTTGAATGGATAAATGCTTCCGCAAGGTATAATGCTACGTATAACTGGAATCTGGGGGCGATGCTGGCAAACAATGTGAAATTGGGCAACAGCATTGCAAATTCTGCAGGTTGGAGCATTAACGGCGATTTTAAATTGGAAACATTGTATAACAAGTCGAAATATCTCAAATCGGTTAATGACAAATACAATTCCCGTAGCGGTTCAAAATCAAGATTTACGCCAAGAACGATAGAAAAAAGAGTTTATATTTCAAAGGATTCTGCAGAAATAAGGCACGGACTAAACTCGGTTACACTTGATATTACGGCAAAAACCACAAAGGGCAGGAATGCTAAAATTGGTTTTAAGACAAAAGACAAGAACTCTGTCTTGGTTACAGGAGCGGCAAACGATACACTTGTCCTTACAATTCAGACAGCTGACCCAAATGCGTTGAAGAAAATCACCTCGAAAGAAGTTTTGGGGTTTTCAACAAGATTTCTCATGATGATGCGTTCGTTTACAGTAACATACAAGGAACAGACAGGAATTGGCATACCCGGTTTTGTGGGGCAACCCAAACTCTTCGGTCAAAGTTCTCAAAATTCAATGCTGTTGCCCGGACTTGATTTTGCCTTTGGAATGCCCGGCAGAGACTATCTGCTTAAGGCGATGAACAGAGGGTGGATTACTTCCTATGACTCGATTATCAACCCCGTAACCTCCAGTTTTATGTCTGATTTGAATATTATGGCGCTGATAGAACCGTTTTCGGGTTTTAAAATTAATGTTACGGCAAGGCGGAATTATACCAATTCTCAGACCATTCAATATATGTTTGACGATATGCCCACTGCCTTTTCAGGCACTTTCACTATGACGCATATAGCGATTGGAACTGCTTTTTGGACAAAAAATACCAAAGTCGGCAACCAGAGAGCATTTGATTTGTTTAACCGGTACCGAGGCGTTGTGGCAAACCGTATTCAAGACAGATACACGGGCACAAGTTATCCCGCAGGGGGCTTTATGCAGGAAACAGGTTTGCAGGGATTGCCATACAATGCTGCCAATGGCACTGTAACGCCAACCTCAACAGATGCCATGATACCTGCTTTTATGGCTGCATATTCGGGACGTTCAGTTGATGGGGCAAGTTCAAACATCATTCCTTCGCTGTTGAGCCTGTTGCCAAACTGGTCGCTCTCTTATACAGGCTTGACAAGAATTCCATTTATTGCAAAAGTGGCTAATACCGTTACTCTGAACCATACCTATGCAAGTATTTACGGGATAAATTCTTATACTTCCTTTGCAAGTTATATTCAGAATGAGAACGGTTTGGGGTTTGTCAGGGACGCAACCACAGGCAACCCGATTCCATCGAGCGGATATGACATTGCGGCTGTCACCATTGCCGAAAATTTTCTCCCCTTTATCGGCATTGATGTTGTTTTTAAAAACAGCTTCACTGGAGGGTTTAAATATAATCGCAGTCGTACAATTTCGCTCAATCTGTCGGGTATGCAGATTGGCGAGATATATACCAATGAGTTTGTGGTTGGTATCGGCTACATCATTAAAGATTTTGATATGATTATCAAGCTGAAAACCAGCAAAATAAAGAGGGTGAAAAACAACCTGACAACTCGACTTGATTTTTCGATAAAGGATATGGCAACACTTCTCAGAAAGATAGATACAAACGAGCCTCCACAAGCAACAGCAGGCAACAAAATTATCACCATAAAAGCAACGGCGGATTATGTATTCTCTTCAAAATTAAACTTACGTTTCTTTTTCGACTACACCTCCAATGCTCCTATTATCACCACGTCATACCCGATGTCCAACATCAATTGCGGACTAACCATAAAGTTTATGCTGACAAGGTAGCTTTTGTTACTTTTCCATTTTCATGAACAATAAATGCGTTTTCTACAAACTTATTTTGTTTCATTTTGGACTAACGCCTGCGTTAGTGAGTCACTAACCACTGCGTTAGTACATCACTAACATAGGCGTTAGTGACGACACAATGCAGGCGTTAGTTTTTTTCTAACGCCTGCGTTGTTAATGAATTGTGAAACATAAAAATCCACATAAGTTCAAAATCGGGTGCGAAGATAGATATAATTTTTGGATTGTGCAAATTTATTTTTTCTCCCTGAATGAATCGCGGCTGAATTAGGGTTGGAGAAAATACATGAAAATCTGTATTGATATGTATTGTCCTAACGGACAAAAAGTTGCTCACAGATTGCTATTTGACAGTGTAGTGCTTTTTGTATAATTACATAAAAAAGAATGATTTATGAGTTGTTTTCGGGCTTTCGCTGCTAACACTAATCACCAAATGCCATTTTAGCCCGCTTTGAGGAGTTGAAGTTATCTCCCTCGTGTGAGTGATGGTGTCCGTTATGGGATCATATGCCCCGCGCTGAATTGCATAAAGCAGATTCCACCCTATCTTGAGATTGGCATTGGAGGTAACTTGACTGCCGTCATATTCATAATTTTCCGTTAATGAGCAATCACTGTCGGAATACATATACATTCCTTGAATAAATTCCATTGAAGTTTCTGTTTTATTTTCAGCAATATAGTAAATATCAGATACATATTCACTGTCATCACAAGCAAAAAAGAGCAAGTCTGCAACTTTTACATCGGGCTTGGAAAAAATAAGTTCCTCATCTGCATATTCGGATAGATAATAAAGGTTTTCCGTGATTGTTAGGGGCAATTTCAGTGTCGTTATACCATTGTTATAATCTGCTGTTGCAATAACAACATCTTCTTCTTCATACGTAATAGCTTTAATCTTGTTGATATAGGCACTGTACGCACTGCCATTTTCCACGTTTACGTTGATTTCGTAATATTTTTTTTTTTCGCAGGAAGATGAAGCAATAATTGCTGTTACAAGCAACAAACCAAAACTTTGATAATTATTTTTCATAATTTTAATTATTAATTTTAAACCAATACCGTTATGTTACAAAGACTCAGGAAAACCGAAAATGTTGCAGAAAAAATCAAAGACGGTATTTTTTGGGGTAATGCCCATCTTTTATTGAGAGATAAAAAAGTTTTCAAACATGTTCAAAAACTTTTTTTACGGTGTTGCAATAGGGCTTCTGGTTTCGCTATTTATCACACAACTGAATGCAAAGATGCTAAATATGCAGACTATAGAAACTTACCCTGTATTATTTCGTCCAAATCCGAAAATTTTCATTACTTTTGAGTTATCTTTTGTGTAAAATTAAGTCAATAATAATCAATATTTTAAATGTAAAGTTTATGGCAAAAATTTCAGAACGCGGAAAAATTTTACCCGCCTCACCTATTAGAAAACTCACCCCGTTGGCTGACAAGGCAAAGAAAAACGGTATTCACGTACATCACCTCAACATTGGGCAACCAGATTTGCCTACCCCCGAAATTGCGCTGCAAAAGCTCAAGGAAATCGACCGCAAAACATTGGAATACAGTCCATCTGAGGGTATTCTCAGTTTGAGAAAAAAGATGGTGGAATATTACCAAACGCTCGGAGTGGAAATTTCCCCGGACGAAATTATTATCACCACAGGTGCTTCTGAGGCGTTGCTCTTTGGCTTTATGGCTTGTATGAATCCCGGCGACCAGATGATTGTTACCGAGCCTGCTTATGCCAATTATCATTCGTTTGCCCAAATGGCTGATATTAATGTAGTCCCGTTAATTTCCAGGATAGAAAACGGCTTTGCCTTACCTGACATCGAAGAATTTGAAAAGCTGATTACGCCTAAAACAAAGGCGATTTTAATTTGCAATCCAAACAATCCCACAGGTTACACCTACACAGGTGAAGAGCTTTGCAAAATCAGGGATTTGGTTAAAAAATATAACCTGTTCCTGTTTGCAGACGAGGTTTATCGTGAATTTTTCTACTCAAATGAGTCGCACGTTTCCGCTCTCACATTCAACGATATAAAAGAAAATGTGATAGTATGCGACTCATTTTCAAAGCGATATAGCGAATGTGGTATTCGTGTCGGTGCGTTGATTTCCAAAAACAGGGAAGTTGTTCAAACAGTGCTGAAATATTGTCAGGCAAGACTTTCGCCGCCGCTTTTGGGACAACTTGTAGCCGAAGTATCGATGGACGCACCCCAAAGTTATTTGGAAAACGTTTATAATGAATATATTTCTCGCAGAAATATTTTGATTGATGGCTTGAACAAAATTCAGGGGGTATTTTCTCCGATGCCCAACGGAGCTTTCTACACTGTAACTCAGTTGCCTATTGACGACTGCGACAAGTTCTGTGCCTGGATGCTGTCCGACTTCAGTTATGAGGGGCAAACTGTGATGATGGCTCCCGCTTCAGGCTTCTATTCCAACCCTGAAAATGGCAAAAAACAGGTACGTATCGCATACGTTTTGGAAAAGGACGAGTTGAAACGTGCTTTGACCGTACTCGAAAAGGGATTGGAAGAGTATAAAAAAACAATGATGTAGATAGAAAAAGCATTTTGTAAATCAAATAAAAAATATTACCTTTGCACATCGAAATTTTGCCTTGTGGTGTAATGGTAGCACATCGGATTCTGGTTCCGCTTGTAAGGGTTCGAATCCTTTCAAGGCAACAAAAAAAACATTCAAAATCGTTGATTTTGAATGTTTTTTTTTAATTGTTCGGGCGAAATATCATTTAGCCGTTTTAGCAACTATTGCCTGATTGGCTGTGATTGCCGTCATATTGTAGATGTCATCCACCGAACAGCCGCGACTCAGATCATTGATAGGGGCAGCCATTCCCTGCAAAATGGGACCAACAGCCGTTGCCCCACCCAAACGTTCCACCATTTTATAAGCAATATTTCCAACTTCCAATGCGGGAAAAACCAGCACGTTAGCTTTGCCTGCCACATCACTGTTGGGTGCTTTGAACTTGCCCACCGAGAGTACAAGGGCGGCATCGGCTTGCAGTTCTCCGTCAATTTTCAGGTCGGGTGCCATTGTCTTTGCCAGAGTGGTAGCTTCCACCACTCTATCTACAAATTCGTGAGTGGCACTGCCCTTAGTGGAAAAACTGAGCATCGCCACCTTAGGCTCAATGCCAATCATATTTTTCATTGTATATCCTGTGGAAACAGCTATCTGGGCGAGTTCAGAAGCGGTTGGATTGGGTGATACAGCCACATCAGCTACCAACAGAAAACCGTCGTCTCCATACTGCTTTTCCTTGCAGAACAACAGCATTGCACCCGAAATAACCGAAACACCCGGCATCGTTTTAACAACCTGTAAAGCAGGACGCAACACGTTGCCTGTGGTGTTCATAGCACCTGCAAGTTCACCGTTGGCATCGCCGTTTTTTATCATCAAACAAGCAAAGTAGAGCGGATTTTTGACCAACTCCTTTGCCTGCTCCAATGTCATTCCCTTGTTTTTGCGCAGTTCGTACAGAAGAGACGTGTATTGCTCCGTAAATTCGCTCTCTTCGGGATTGATAATGGTCGCCTTTTCAATGTTATACAAGCCATTTTCTCTTGCTATAGCTAAAATTTTATCCCTCTGTCCAAGCAAGATAATATCTGCAATTCCATCAGCAATAACCCTGTCGGCAGCCGTAAGGGTACGCAACTCGTACCCCTCAGGCAAGACAATTCTTTGCAAATTTGCTTTTGCTTTTTCTATGAATTTTTTTAAAATGTCCATCAAAGAAAGATTATTAATTGACTTTTTCCAATTTTTTCATTATCGAAAATATGAACAATGCTGAAACCAGACAACATGCTATAAGTGCTCCCCAAACGCACCAGAGCGGTATTTTGCTTTCCCAAATTGCAGCAATTACCGATGTAAGATAGTTTCCTACCGCTGTAGCAGCAAACCAACCTCCCATCATCAATCCTTTGAGTTTTGGAGGTGCCACCTTTGAAACAAAAGAAATACCCATAGGACTTAGCAGCAATTCTGCAAAAGTAAGCGTAAAATAGGTTCCGATAAGCCAATTCGGGTTCATTAGAATATCACTTACTCCGCCAATACTTTTGAGTTCAGCAGGAGATTTTAATCCAAGAGAGGCAATCGCAAGTATTGCAAAACCTGCGGCAGCCACAAACATACCCATTCCAATTTTACGCGGAGTGGAAGGTTCTTTGCCTATTTTTGACAAAAACGCAAAGATAGCAATAGAAAACGGTGTGAGTGCTACTACAAAGAACGGATTAAACTGTTGGAAAATCTGTGGCGTAATGCCAACACTTGCATCCATTGTCAGATATTTAGTGGCAAGACCGGCAACTGTAGCCACGAGAACACCCGAGGAAATGAATTTTGCTTTCTTGGTCTGTGACTGAAAAATACTGAATGCCGCATATATTCCGATAGCAATCAATGCCAGATTGAAAACGTCAAAACCTATTCTGTTCCAACCTTGCACTATGTCAGCGGTATAATCTCTTGCAAAAAAAGTCATTGTAAGCCCGTTTTGATGGAATGACATCCAGAAGAAAATCACAACTGCAAACACCAGCCCGAGAGCAACAATACGTTCTTTGGTCTGCTTTGGTGTCAATTCAGGTTCGGCAGAGACAATACCTGCTGCGTAATTTTTAGCAGCCAACTGCTTTGAATTGTAGTCGGCGTGTTTATACAATTTACGCGTTGAAAGATAGATTATCATTGACAGTATCAAAGAAATACAGGCAACTCCAAAACCGTAGTTGTATGCTTCCGAAAGTTTATCAATGTATAAATGACTGAAACTTGCCAAATCTGTAAAACCTGAATTTTGTGACAGTGCAAGACTTGTAAGTTCAGACGAGCCTTCGGAAGTAATTGAACCGTCAAGAAACTGATGCGCCAATGCAGGAATTTTAGGATTATAAACAAGATCAGCTTTCGCTAAAAATAAATTGGTAACCTTAGTAGCAGCTGTTGGAGCAAACATAGCCCCGATATTTATAGCCATATAGAACAGGCTAAATCCGGGGTCGCGCCGTTTGTTATAACGGGGCTCGTCATACAAATTGCCGACCATTACTTGCAAGTTGCCTTTGAAAAGTCCTGTACCAAGCGCAATAATAAACAGGGCTGCTACCAGGACAACCATATTCATACCGGGGACGGCAAGCAGAATGTATCCGAGAAACATTACAATGATACCTATGGTTACAGTTTTGCCGTACCCTAACCATTTGTCAGCAATCAATCCGCCCAAAAGCGGCAAAAAATAAACTGCAGCCAGAAAGCCGCCAAAAATCTGTCCTGTAACAACTGATGACAGTCCAAATTTTGCTTGTAAAAACAGGGTAAAGATAGCAAGCATGGTGTAATAACCGAAACGTTCGCCGGTATTCGCCAAAGCCAAGGCATACAAGCCTTTAGGATGATTTCTAAACATAATAACTTTGTTTTTGGTGATTAATTATTTTTAAAATTCTATCATCGGCAAAATTAGATATTTTATTTGATATTTGCAACTAAGTTGCAAAAAAAACTTTGTAATTTTGCCACAAATTAAAATTGTAATATTTCAAATTATTATCACTTAAAATTATAAACAAAATGGCTCATCATCATGAACACGACTGCTCCTGTCATTCACATTCACACCAAAATTGTGCATGCCGTCAGGAGTTTAACGAAGAAGATCATATCGAAGGATTTAAACAATTTATTTCAGTGATTATCAGTTTTTTACTTTTGATAACAGGTATTTTTTTCGATAATCAAGAATTTGTTTTTTTTAAAGGCTTTGTTAGAATAATATGGTATTTTTCGGCATATTGCGTTGTAGCTTTTCCTGTTATAAAAAATATGCTGCTCTGTTTTGCTCAAAAAGACTTTTTCAACGAATTTTCTCTTATGTCGCTTGCTACGATAGGGGCGTTGCTTATTGGGGAATACCCTGAGGCTGTGGGTGTTATGCTGTTTTATACGGTTGGCGAAATTTTGCAGGAAAGTGCAGTAAATAGAGCCAAACGCAGCATTAAAGCCCTGCTTGACATTCGTCCTGATAAGGCATCGGTGCTACGGAAGAATATTTTTATGGAAGTCAATCCACAAGAGATACGAATAGGTGAAACAATTCAGGTGAAGGTAGGCGAAAAAGTTCCTTTGGACGGCAAACTGCTTAACACATCCTCTTTCAACACCTCTGCTCTGACAGGCGAAAGCGTGCCCCGAAAAATCCGAAAGGGGGAACAGGTATTGGCAGGAATGATAAACCTTGACTATGTAGTTGAAATTGAAGTTGCAAGAGAATATGCCGACAGTTCGCTGGCAAAAATTTTGTATTTGGCTCAAAATGCAATGTCCCGCAAAGCAAAAACCGAACTCTTTATCAAACGTTTTGCCAAAATATATACACCGCTTGTGTTTGCTCTGGCATGCATGATAACATTTTTACCTGCATTATTCGTTGATAATTATCACTTTGCCGATTGGCTGTATCGCGGATTGGTGTTTCTGGTGATTTCCTGTCCCTGTGCGTTGGTAATATCCGTTCCGCTGGGCTATTTCAGCGGTATTGGAGTGGCTTCCAAGTATGGCATTCTGTTTAAGGGAGCTAATTTTTTGGAACTGATGACAAAAATTACTCACATTGCTTTTGACAAGACAGGGACACTCACAAAGGGTGTTTTTGCCGTACAAAAAGTTGAAAGCGTTATTTTACCCGAAAGCGAGTTCATAAAAATTGTTGCCTCTGTTGAGAAAAATTCCAATCACCCTGTTGCAAAGGCTATGGCAGAGTGTGCAGCAAATGCCGAACTGCCTACTGCAACGGACATAAAAGAGATTTCGGGACATGGAATAAGTGCCGCAGTTGAAGGAAAAAGCGTTTTGGCTGGCAATGGCAAATTGCTCAAAATGTTTGAAGTTGATTATGACCAAAAACTTGATGATATTGTGCAAACTACTGTGTTTGTGGCTATTGACGGCGTTTTTGCAGGCTATTTTGTGATTGCAGACGAAGAGAAAAAAGATGTGAAAAGCACAATTTCCATACTTAAAAATAAAGGTATTCGTACAATTTTGCTTTCGGGCGACAAACAAAACATTGTCAGACAGACAGCCGCAAATCTCGACATAGACGAGGCTTACGGCGATATGCTCCCCGAAAACAAAGTTGTAGCGATAGAGAAAATCAAAACTGCCACAGACAGTGTTGTAGCTTATTGCGGAGATGGCATCAACGACACACCCTCTTTGGCAATGAGCGATGTGAGCATTGCGATGGGTTCGCTCAGCTCACAGGCGGTGATAGAGATAGCAGACGTAATAATTCAAACAGATGCACCCGAAAGAATTTTAACGGCGATAAATATTTCAAAAGCAACAAATAATATAATTTTTCAAAATATCATTCTGGCTCTTTCGATAAAATTTGCCGTTTTGATTTTGGGAGCTATCGGCTACGCTTCAATGTGGGCTGCCGTGTTTGCAGACGTAGGAGTGGCACTGCTTGCAATAGCCAATTCGATAAGGCTGTTTTTCAAAAAATTTGAGTGATGGGTTTTTCAAAAAACAAATTTTATTTCACTCTATATTTTCTTATCATTGAATAAATTAACCCAAAGATTGTCAGGATAAGAAGCGGACAAACGATGTTGATAATCTGCCAAAACACTCTTTGGGCAGTGATTTCGTGCTTGTTGAGAAGTCTCAGTTGCAAGGCTCGGTTGCGGAGTTCTATCCACGATGTATCTTCGGTGAGGTATTGCAGTGCATTGATAATGAAGTTGTTGTTGCCGTAATTTTGCCCTGTAAGTCTGTCCAAACCAAGGGGAACTACTCCTATTGTTCCTTTTTGCGACCTGTCAAGTTCGTTGCGGATAATATCGCCGTCAGCTACCACAATCATTTTGTTTTTTGCACTTCTGTCTTTTCTTGGCATCAAATTCTCAAGGTTTTGCGGCACCAACCGATGAGCAAACGCCGACTCAAATTCGCCCTCCATCGAAACAGCAACAGGGACATATTGAGCTGTAAAATACTCTTCCGGTTTGTTGCGTATCATAGTTTTGATGTCAATGTTTGTGGGAGCGGCATCAATGTGCGAAGCACTGGAAGTGGTAAGTAGAACGTCCATTTGAATGCCATTTTCCTGACTCACCTGCGAGAGAAACGAGGGATAGTCAGCCTTTACCGCCATCAGATTTTTGGTTGTCGGGTGATTTGGATTGGTCATTAACAACGGCGAATATGGCCAGGGCACAGACTCAAATTTTGCAGGTTCGCCCGACATTGCCACGTTCACAGGCGTTTGAATGCACTGCATATCCTGCACCACAGACGGCTCAACCCGAACACCATATCTGAAAAACATATCATTCAGATTCAAATCCACTTCTACAACAGGCGAAATGCCCTGTTTTGAAAGTTCTTCCTGCGAAATTTTTATCACATCAAGCAACCAAAAAACCTTGCCGCCATCCATAATATACTGATCAATAATAAATTTGTCCGACTCCGAAAAAGGTTCGGTTGGTTTTGCTATCACAATAGCCTTATAATTTTTCAAAATTCCTGCATCATTGCCCAAAACACCCCTGTCAATCTCATAATAACGGCTCAACGCATCTTCTGCAAAATAGATTTCGATTTCCGACAGTTCGTTGTGTCCTTCGAGAAAAGCAATTTTTTCAACACTCTTTTTTTCCAAAATTCTAATAGCATCAATAAAATTGTACTCCAGTTCCTCTATCGCTGCATTAACGCTCTCTTCGCCTGTTTTCATGCCTGTGGGTTGCATGATACAAACGGGCAAAGTGTCATCTTTCATCATCACCTCTGCCCAAGGAAAAATAATCTGCTGCGAAATTTTTCCTTGAGCATCCCGCAAAGAAATGGTTATCGGCGACATTCCCTTGTCCTCCAATTTGTCGTAATTTTTGTTGCGTTCTGCATCATTTTCCGCTTTGGAGGGATTTATATATTTGTACGTCAATGGTTTGGAAGAATATACCGAAAACTCGTCAAGCATATCATTAACCGCCGATTTGAGTTTGGCAATATTGGCATCAGCCTCGCCAAGATAAATATTGATACTCGCAGGCTCAGAGAGGCTTTGGAGCAGTTCCTTGCTGTTTTTGGAAATAGTAAAACGCTTTTCCTGCGTTAAATCAATTCGGAAAAACAAAATTTTTGTTGCCAAAAGAATAACAAAAATCAAGCAAACGAGTAAAACAATGTAAGGAATATATTTTTTCATTTTTTTTTCAATATATTTTTTCCATATCATTATTATTAATAACAGGTTCTTCGCAATCTGTCTCTTTTTCGTTGTTTATCTCTTCCTGTTTTGTTTTTTCTGGAATCAGAATGGAAAACAGGATACACAACACCAAAATTGAGAGGATAAAAATCAATGAAAATTGTATCGAAATGTGTATGCGAATAATAAATTCGAGCAGCATTTTTACCCCAACAAAAGCCAGCAATACCGATAAACCTGTTTTGAGAAAACGGAACATTTTCATAATACTGCTCAAAAGAAAGAAAAGCGACCGCAATCCGATGATTGCAAATATGTTAGAGAAAAAAACTATATATGAATCTTTGGTTATAGAAAAAATTGCAGGTACGGAATCAACTGCAAAAATTACATCCGATACCTCAATGATTATCAATACCAAAAACAGTGGAGTAATATAGCGTTTGCCGTCAATTTTTGCAAAAAACTTTTCTCCGATAAAGTTTTTGGTAACCCTGAAATATTTGCTGACAGTCTTCACTATTCGGTGTTCTTCTTCCTCTACATTTTCTTCGGTATTTCGGTTAAGAAACATCTTTATTGCACTGTAAATCAGTATCACGCCAAACATCATTAATACCCACTCAAACTTGTGCACAAGAGCCGAAAGCGTGAAAATAAAGATAAATCGCATTATCACAGCTCCGATGATGCCCCAGAACAATACCCTGTGATGGTATTGTCTATCCACTTTGAAACTCATAAAAAGCATCAGAATAACGAAAATATTGTCGATAGACAAAGCATATTCTATCAGGTATCCTGTGATAAACTCCATCGAAAGTTGCTTGCGGTAGAGTTGCAGGTTTTGTACAAAATCGCTTTCTGCAAGAAATTTAAGTCCGTGACGGTGATTGAGATTGATTGCATCAAGTTGTTCCTGCGTTTGAATATCGTGTATCAGATGTCCGAAGAACCTGAGGAAAACAAAAAACAGCAGAGCCAAAGATACCCATAAAACAGTAAAACCCAAAGCCTCTTTGAGTTTTACCTCGTGCGTATGTCTATTGAAAACGCCCAAATCAAGTGTCAAAATCCCAGCTATCAGCAATAGAAAGCCTCCTAAAAAAAATATTTCATTCATTTGAAGTCAATTTAAAATTTTCCGTGCAAATTTACAAATATTTTTCATTTCCACCAAAATACCATTTAGCCGGTTCGAGTATAATTTTGATATGTGGTAACCAACAATTCACGATTGGTTACCTCTTTTTGACAAGTAATATTTTTCTTATTTGCTTTTCACGGTTGCTGATCTGTGGTTTTACATCGTAAAAATCAAACTATGGCACAAAAATTGCTTTGTACCAAGTGTGAAATTATTAATTAAATAAAAAAAAGTATTTATGAAGAAGTATTTTGCGGAGTTAATAGGCACTATGGTGCTTGTATTAATGGGTTGTGGCAGTGCTGTGTTTGCTGGTTCTGTTCAGCCTTTTTCAAGCGTTGGAACG
>JAITNR010000073.1 GCA_031290375.1 Prevotellaceae bacterium
TTTAAAACTGACATTATTCCGTTCAGCAGGATTTGCAATTCTGCTGAACGGAGTATAAGCATTTGTAGTGCAAAAAATAAAAAGACGGATTATAAATTCGGGCTATTCGCCCCTTTTTTTCAACCCATACACCACAACAGGCACTCACAAAATAAAACGCTGACAACCCCCAAAGAAAAGCAAATTCTTCCCCTGTTTCGTACAGATTTGCCTGCATCGTATTTATCTTGATAATTCCCTGCACTCCGTGAGTTGAGGGGAACAGATAACTGATTGCTTTCCAAAACGGCACTATATTTGACTGTGGCCAGGAAGCACCGCCCAAAAACAGCATCTGTAAAAACTCAGGCTTAATATCGTGAAATGTATTAATTAGTTGTCTTTTTGCATTGCTTATAGCGATGTGCACTCAAGGCAAAATCTCTCCTACTTTTCCCTTGGGTATCACTTGTGCATTGTACTTGGGAATGAATCCTTTCAAATCAACATTATGAGGTCGAATCGTCCGTGTCTATTTCCGTAACATTACCGGCAAGTTTTTTGACCTATTCGTTGATGGTTTCGCTCGTCAAATCTTCTATCACTTTCATTTTCAGATAACCAACACGGCGTGGCTTTTTTCCTTTTTGAGACGATTCTACAAGTTCACTCTCTGCCATCACCAACACTTTTGTTTTTTTCTGACTGCCACGACCGCGTTTTAACGGCTTGTCTTTCTCGCCCTACGGTATTTCTGTCGAAAAATAACCCTCGTCCAACTCTATACGACTTGCCAAAATATACTCGCCATCACGTTTTCCCATTGCTTCTCGCAATTTGTGCGCCATGTGCCATATCGGGTGATAACGCTTGTGTCCCAACTGTCGCTGCAACTCTTTGGCTGAAAAACTTTTCTTGGTCGAGGTTAAAAGTGCATGGCGATAAACCAGTATCGATAGGGCAATTTGGATTTGTGCATGACCGTATTGGCACTCAAACTCTGACGATGTCCGCATATTGCTTGCACTCGTAACTCTCCTTGTCCCGCTTCCAGTAATGTGCCGTGCCGCCACATTTGGGACATACAACGCCCACATGTTCGCGATATTCCTTGAACATTGCTTCGCTCCACTCGCAATGACGAAAAGGAATGTCTGAATAATGAACAATGAAGCGTTCTCTACAGACTTATTTTATTTCATTTTGGTATAAGGTTTATGCTTGCATTTTTTTATCACTCAAATCTCTCAAAAAAAAATCTTTGTAAGCAATGACAAAAATATTACCTTTGCATAAAATAATAAAAAATGACAGAAATAACCGGTTTTAACGACTACAAAAAATTTATTCCACTTTGGTTTGCCGAAGACATCGGGGATGGCGACCACACAACACTTTCCTCTATTCCTGAAAATGCTTTGGGAAAGTCGCAGTTGATTGTCAAAGACAACGGAATTTTGGCAGGCGTGGAAGCGGCACGCGAGATTTTCAAAAACCTTGACCCAACGTTGCAAATGACTGTTTACAGGCACGATGGCGAAGATGTTAAATATGGTGATATTGCCTTTGTGGTGGAGGGCAAAATCCGTTCGCTTTTGCAGACAGAACGTCTGATGCTCAATATTATGCAACGAATGAGCGGAATTGCCACTCGCACACACGAGTACGTTAAACTGTTGCAAGGCACAAAAACACAGGTGCTCGACACCCGTAAAACCACGCCCGGACTGCGTTTGCTCGAAAAGGAAGCAGTGCGTATCGGCGGTGGCGTAAATCACCGTACAGGGCTGTTCGATATGATTTTGCTGAAAGACAATCACGTAGATTTCGCAGGCGGAATCGCAAACGCCATTCACAGAGCTAAGGATTATTTGAAACAAAAGGGCAAAAATCTGAAAATCGAAATTGAGGTGCGAAACTTTGACGAATTGCAGCAAGTAATTGACACAGGCGGAGTGGATAGAATTATGCTTGATAACTTTTCGCCCGAAAACACCCGAAAAGCCGTTCAAATAATTAACCTACGCTATGAAACCGAGTCTTCTGGCGGAATTACACTCGAAACAATCCGCCTATATGCCGAATGTGGCGTAGATTACGTTTCTGTCGGAGCTTTAACACACTCGGTCAAAAGTCTGGATATGAGTTTTAAGGCAATTAAAAATTAATTCAATTACAAATTAAAAATGAAATATATCGGAGCACACGTAAGTGCAGCGGGCGGAGTTGAGCAATCACCGCTCAATGCGAATGAAATAGGGGCAACTGCTTTTGCTCTTTTTACCAAAAATCAAAGACAGTGGGTTGTACCACCGTTGAGCGACAGTTCTATAGAAAAATTTACGGCAAACTGCCAAAAATTTGGCTATACGGCAAAACAGATTTTGCCACACGACAGTTACCTGATAAATCTCGGCTCGCCCGACAGGGAGGGGCTTGAAAGGGCTCGTAACGCATTTAATGATGAGATGAAACGCTGTCAAATGCTTGGGCTTGACAGGCTGAATTTTCATCCGGGGGCACATCTCAATAAAATTTCGGTACAGGAGTGCATAAAACTGATTGCCGAATCAATTAACATTGCCCTTTTGCATACTTCGGGCGTTACGGCGGTGATAGAAAACACTGCGGGTCAAGGCTCAAACCTTGGTTACCGGTTTGAACACCTCGCCTCGATTATAGAACTTGTTGACGACAAGGCTCGAATTGGCGTGTGTATCGACACCTGCCACGCTTTTGCAGGCGGATACGATTTGTCTTCAACAGACGGTTTTGAAAGGACTTTTGCCGATTTTGACAGAGTAATTGGCTTTAACTACCTGAAAGGAATGCATTTGAACGATGCCAAAAAGGGCTTGGCATCGCGTGTGGATAGGCACGAACAGCTTGGAGAGGGCACTCTTGGATATGAACTTTTTCGCCTCATTATGCAGGACAATCGTTTTAACGGGATGCCTCTGATACTGGAAACACCCGATGAGAGCCGTTGGAAAGAGGAGATAGCCAAGTTAAAGGAATGGGCAGGACAACCTATTTTTTCTTCTGCTCAATCTTAATCAATTCGTTTGGTTTTTGTTGCAGGAGCGGAAATTCCAGATAGTCCCAATACTCCTCTGCGTCCCACATTTCACGCAGTTCAAAATAATATGGGTAATAATAAACCGCTTCAGGTTGCTGCCTATCGGCGTATTTGCCTGTGTCCCACCCGCCGTTTTGGTTTTCATCAACAAAAAGACGCGCATAATAAACCCCCGCGTTCAGATTTTCAAATTTTATCAAATCTTTAGTAACTGCCTGTGTTTTAAGAATTTTATCGTCCTTGTCGAGCAGTTGCACCACCTCTTTGTCGGTGTGAAAGCCCATTTCCAATGTCAAGGAAGCGTATGTATCCTTTGAACGACAGGTAAAATTTAACGATAATTTGTTATTAACCTTTCCGTAAATATCGTAAAACATTGCCGAATCTGCCACAAGACGATAAGTTTCAGTCGGTTTCCAACTGCCTGCTATGTAGTATTTTAAGCCGATAGAGTCGTCCTTTGAAAACTCAATTTTTTGCCTGACCCAATTGGTATCGACCTTTTGCTCTACGACAAGAGTTTTTCCCCTGTCAAAAAAAGTGGGTGAAACAAAGTTGAGAAGTACTCTGTCAAAATAGTTGAAAGAAGTTGAAAGATTGGTGTTTATGTTCAAAAATTCCTGTTTGGGCTTGTCGTTTTTTTGTTTCACATTTTGCTTTTTGGCAGCAACAGCATTTTTTTTTAGATTAAAATTCAAAGTGTCGGTTTGAGCAACAAGATTGTTTAAAGAATCGGACTTAAGGTAAGTGATTTTTACTTTCAGGCTGTCATTATTCCAAGCCAAAGAGTCTTTTAGCCAATAGGTTATACTGTCTTTTCGGCTGTTTGACTGAACAAAAACAGCGTCTTCAAATGGAAAATTCAATGCTTCAATTTTTGGCAAAGAATCGTTTATATCATTGAAAAACAAAGAGAATTGATACTTATCCTTTCTCTCGCTTTTTACAAGATATTGTCGATGAAATTCTTCTGTAAACACTTGTAAAATAATGGAATCGGGGAGAAACTTAGTTCTGTTAGTCGTTTTTATGGAATCCACGAGGCGAATTGTAGTGTCGTTGTTCTGTTCGGTCTTGGCGATAGAATCCCGCCAAACAGTATCCGAAACGGTTATAATTTCAAAGGTCGGAGTAAAAACCGAATCCAAAAAGGCAATTCGTTCATTTGGCTGGTCGAAGATAAAATTTCCGCCAATATCTTCAAGCGCATAGATTTTATAGTTGCCCTCTTTGATGTTGCGTATGGTGAATTTGCCCTGTTCATCGGTCTTTGCAATACGGTCAAAGGGCAATTTGTTAAATGCCGTGTCCGATAAATTCTGATGAATGCCGATAAAAATATTCGGTACAGGATTAAGGTTTGAGGCATCAATCAGAACCCCACTCATTTTCAGAGTGTCAATGTGTGAACTTGTTGAAAATGAGAACGAATAACCCGTTAGGGCGTTTTTTTCGTTGTTGTCCACAATCGCCTTTCCGAAGTCTATGGTGTAGGTGGTATTTGCTTTCAAACTATCTATCAGGTCAATTAAAACTCTTCTGCCCAACGCCTTAACCACAGTGGGTTTTAGCTGCGGCGGCGACACCACCACGTTGTCAAAGGCGTTGTTTATCAATACATTTTCATCAAAAAGTATTTCTATTCGGTTTTTGGTGTAGTTCAATGCACCGTTTTCGGGCTTGCTTTTGAGCGGTACGGGCGGTGTGTGGTCAATAGGTCCGCCTTGAGGTCCACTACCGCGATTGGCGCAAGCCAAAACAAAATATCCAGCCGTTATTATGCAAACTACAAGGCAAATTATTGATAAATTGGATTTTATATTTTCAAACATCAGATTTTTTGTTAGTGTGCAAAGATACAATAAACTTCTGAATTTGGCAAATATTTACTGCCGTATTTGGCGTATTTTCATTTCCGAAGTTGGTAAAAAAAAACCGGACAACTCCACTCGCGAGATTCTCCGATTTTCGAGAAAAAATATTGTTGTTGTCAGTTCCCTTAAGGGCTTTAAAGGCTATAAAGCCCTTAAAGGAAACTTCCCAACTGCTTCGAGGAAGCTCAAGGATTCACTGTAGTATAGGCAAGCCGAAAACCATAGCCGGCGTCGCGGATGTACGGTTTGTCGCCGTAGCGGTCGGACACGCGACAGAAGTTCTTGGAGGTGTAATAGCCGCCGCCGCGCCGCATACGTTCGGAGCCTACAGGAGGGGCATCCACACCAGTCGGAGTAGGTTTAGCAGCTGATACCAGCAACAAGTCCCAACACCATTCCCACAGGTTGCCGGTCATATCACACAAGCCAAGAGTATTGGGTAATTTCTCTTTTGGTATAAGCGTTTAGGTCGCCCAAAAAAAATGCTACCTTTGTAGCGTGAAAACAAGAGAAAAATTTACAGGAGTGAATTCAATAGAATTTTATAAACGCTTTCAAAGCGATGAGGATTGCTACAAATATATTGCCGACATA